>CAMRBT010000023.1 GCA_947040475.1 uncultured Brevinema sp. | reverse complement strand
GTTTTTGATCTATTAGAAGCAATTAACTCTTCTTCATTAAAAGTAATATAATCTTTCATTTCAGAGAAGCGTATCATTGCCTCAACACCTGTTGCTGGATCTTCTACAAAAAGCCCAAAACTAGCTACAGAACTAATAGTACCATTGATAGTTTCTCCTTCGAGTGGTTTCATGTAACGGACTGATTTAATTTTGAATAAATCTCTTTCCGCTTCCATAGCAACACGCTCTTGAGCAGAAATGTGAGCAGCAATTTTATCAAGCTCTTCTGTTTTATAAGGAGGGTTTTTGAACTCATTTTTAAACAAATAATATTTAATCAACCTATGTACCACGAGATCAGCATAACGTCTAATAGGAGATGTAAAATGAGAATATAAAGTAAATCCTAATCCAAAATGTCCTATATTTTCTTGTTGATAGACAGCCTGAGCCATAGATCTTAGTGTCAATATTTCTCCACTCATTTGTACTGGTGAGTCAATTAATGAATCAATAAATAATTGTAAGTCTTTTGGTTTTGGGACATCGGGTAATTTGTAACCTCTTTTAGCTGCAAAGTTTTTTAGCTTTTGATATTTTTCAGAAGGAGGAATATCATGAACTCTATAAAGTCCTAGACCATTATTTGTTAAAAAATCCCCAGCAGCTTGATTGGCTGCAAGCATAAATTCTTCTATAAGTCTTTCTGAATCTTGTCTATCTTTTTGATAAATTTTAGTTGGTAATTGATGTTCATCAAGAACAATTTTTTTCTCTTTAAAGTTGAAATCAACACTACCGTTCCCCATTCTTTTTGTATGGAGAATTCTAAAAAGCTTGCTCATTAAATTAATATTTTTAACTAAAGTCGCATCTTTATCAGAATCGCCTTTCATCATCTCTTCAACTCTATCGTAAGTCATACGATGATTTGTTTTGATGACAGAAGGAAGGAATCTATATTTTTTTACATTACCTTGATTGTCAAAGGTGATAAAAACAGACATTGCTTTTTTTTCTGCATGCGGGTTTAAACTACAAAGATCATTAGATAATTCTTGAGGTAACATAGGTGTTACCTTATTTATAAAGTAATAACTATTTGCTCTCGCTAAAGCTTCAACATCTAGTGCAGACTGTTGAGGAACATAATGAGATACGTCGGCGATATGCACACCTAATTCCCAAGCACCAAAGAGTGATTTAGAAACACTAACAGCATCATCTAAATCTTTGGAGTCAGCACCATCAATAGTAATCACAAATAAATCTCTAAGATCTTCTCTGTGTTTTTCTATGGATTCTTGATTGTCCCAAATTTTATTCTCTATTTCTTGTCCAATAGCTGGAATAAAATCGCCAGGTATCTGGAACTTATCTTTTATTAAAACTAGATCTTGTTCAGGATCATCTGTATAACGAACCATAGGTCTATCATCTTTACCAAAAGTTTTTTTAGGTGCACCTGTACGAGAATTATTGAATCTAGGAGCACTATTTCGTGATGCCCCTTGTGTATCTGAAGATGCCACAATACGGTTAGATTTAGGATCTATAGAGATATTTCCTTGATCTTGTAATTGTTGAATGATAGTCTTAACATCTTTCTTTTGTTGTGGTGTTTCAACATCAAATTTTTTATAAATGATTGCAAAACTTACATTTCTTTTTTTATTAATGTATTCTAGTATATCTTGATCTCTCAAAGAAATCCCCTCTATTTTTATTATTTATTGAAAATTCATTCCTGTTTCTTCTACAGGATTTTTTTTGATGTAATTAGCATAGTCTTTTTTAAGAGTTTCGACAAATTTAGCAACTTGCAAATCATTCCATGTAATACTATATTTTTTAGCCATATCTTCTCTAAATTGTCCTTGTACTAAAGTGAATCTACTCGTTAATATAGCTTGTGTCATTGCTTCTTTTGACTCATCAAATGACGCATAAACAGGCTCTCCATTATCTGAATAAGATTTCACTTGTTGATTTCCAGGGATTTTATAATAATCTCTCAATTCTGTATCAGTAACATTGGTAGAAATATCTTTGAAAACTACTTCTGACATAATATTATAAACTTTTTCTAATTTCATAGAGCTAAGATTTTCTTTTAATAAATCTTTGTATTCTTTAGAATTTTTAATACTATTGTTGTAGCCTTTAAACATCACAGCAAGTTGTTGTTCTAGTGAAGAAATCTGTTGTTCTTGGTTTTGATATTGAGCAAGAATACTTATCATTATATCAGCAGTGTATTCTTGAGTAGACTTCCCTACCAACACTTCAAACACAGGAGCAAGTTGTTTTACTGTGTATGTTTTATTCCATATTTTAAGAAGTTTTTGATTTTCATCAATATCTGTAGCAAGTATTTCTTTTTTATTAAAGATATAAGTGTTTGGGGTTTCTGGATGTGCCATATAAAGATATTTAAAATTGTCTTTAATATAGTTCATTTCTATTCCAGCCATGGAAGCTAATCCACCTGTTTTTTCTAAGTCAGAAACTTTCATTTTTTTAGCAGGGGTGTGTACAAAAACGATATAACTACCATCATTTCCTGTAACAATTTCAGGGTATAGATCTTTTGATTTTTTTACAAACACAACTTCATCTAATGGTATAAATTGTCCTTTCTGAATATTACCAAGATAGCCACCTGTTTGAGCACCTAGAGGTTCTTGAGAATATTTTTCAGCCATAATAGGAAGATCTTCTAAAATATTTTCACTTGCTTTAAGTTCTTCTAAAAGAGAGATCATTGATACGCCATCAACTTCTTCGCCCATTTGCAAGGGATCTCCATTAGTAAACATAATACGAGAAACTTCAGCTAGTTCAACACTTTGTTTTGTTAATTCTTTTTGAATAAGCTCTTGTCCTTTTTGGAAAGCTAATTGGTAAGGGATCACTTCTGTTTGTTGGTCTACACCTTGTTGATATTCGTCTGTATCAATAAAGTTAGAAGCGGCTAGAGCTTCTATAGTTAATAGTTCTGGTTCTATTAAACGGCTATGGGCAACTAATTTTAAAGTCTCTTGATTTCCCATAAAGTTTTCCATATCTTGTTGAGAAACTTGTGGATACAATTCTTTTAGATCTTTTAATAACTGGCCTGATGTTATTTTTTTTGCTTTTCCATCGACTTGATAAGTCGCTAACACGCCATTACTTCCACAAGAAACAGTGAATAATAATAAAGCCAACATTCCAAAACGTTTAAACATAATTCCTCCATATATAGATACTATTATAAATATATATATATTATTATAGATATGATAACATATATATAGATAAATTTCAAATTTTAAATTTATCTATAACAAAATAGATCAAAATCGAACAAGATCTATTGTTGTATAAAGTTGCAAAAATATGAAAAAAAACATATAATATATTATGAAAAATTCCAATTACATAGGATATTATTTTATATGATTAAACTTTCACTCTATGATTTTGATAAAACTATTTATAAAACAGATACAGGGGGAATGGTTTTAAAATATTTATTCAAAAAACATCCTGAAACTCTTTTGCAAACACCAAAAATTTTATTGTCATTTATTCCCTATTTTCTAAAAATCATTCCTTCTCTAAAATTTAAAGAGATTTTTTTCTCACCTATAAATCTACTTACTAAAGAAGAGTGGGAAATTTTTATTACTGAATTTTGGGACAAAGAATCAAAAAATCTATTTTCTAACACCCTAAAACAAATAGAACAAGACAAAAAAGATGGCTATACTGTTGGTATTCTCTCTGCATCGGCTGAGATTATGTTGTACCCTATTATGGATATTATTCCCGTAGATTTCTTAATTGGCACTATTTTTAGCACCACAGAAACCCATGTTAGCAGTAATATTGTTGGGGCTAATTGCAAAAAAGAAGAAAAGGTATCTCGTTTATATGAATATCTAAAAACACATTATCCAAATCAAGAATACACTATAGAAAAAATGTATTCAGATTCTCTAAATGATCTTGCTCTATTCAACGTAGCTCAACAACAATATACGGTAGAAAAAGATGGAACTATAAGAGAAGGACTCCCAAAAGCTAATAATAATTTATAAAAACTTATACAAAGAGGACAAAATATGAGTAAAAATACATACTCCGCGGCTTCGATTGTTGCACTGGATTTTCCTGATAATGTCAGAATGCGTCCCGATATGTATATTGGAGATCGTAGTATCGAAGGGTATCACCATTGTGCCTATGAAATTATAGACAACTCTGTTGACGAACATCTTGCTGATTATGCTCAAAATATCACGGTAACCTTACACCCTGGAAGTATTTTAGAAGTAAGTGATGATGGACGTGGTATTCCTATTGATATGCATGAAGGTGAAGGAATCCCCGCTATTGAACTTGTTATGACCAAATTACATGCTGGTGGAAAATTTGATAGTGATTCTTATCAAGTATCTGGTGGACTACATGGTGTTGGACTTTCCGTTGTGAATGCTCTTTCTGAATTTATGGAAGTTGATGTTCATAGAAATAAAAAAATCTACAGAATTCGTTATGAAAAAGGTGTAAAAACTGTTGATCTTCATGAAGTTGGTAAAAGTACTAAAAAAGGAACGACTGTTCGATTCAAATTAGATCCTACTATTTTTTATGAAATTGGACACTATACTCCAGACATTTTAATGGCTCGATTAAAACAAAGTGCTTTCCTAAATCCTGGTTTGAGAGTTATCTTCGAAAATCAATTACATAGAACAGAAGATGCTGTCGAAGAAACTTCCAGACATGAATTTTTCTACGAACAAGGTGCTTTAGAATTTTTAAAAGATGATATTAACAAAGATATTCCTGTATTGTTTGAAGAACCGATTAGAATTGTTGGCGAACATCAAGGTCTTACGATGGATATTGTATTTCAATATAGAATTTCTAATGACGAACCTCTAGTATTAAGTTATGTAAATACTATTCACACAAAGAGTCATGGACTTCACGTTGATGGATTTTGGGCAGCATACGAAAAACTAATGAAATCATTCGCAGAGCGTCTTAAATTAGACAAAAAAGGAACTTTAGTTACCAAAAGAAGTTTATCTATTGGCTTAACTTGTATTATCAATACCCGTGTTCCTAATGCTGAATTCAAAGGTCAAACAAAAGACAAACTCACTGAACCAACAAAAACTAATGCTACGATCAGATCATTAACAGAAAATGCGTTAGCAAACTTTTTTGAAAAAAACAAAGATATTACAACTGCAATTTTAGAAAAAGCCGTCCGTGAAATGGAAGCTATTGAATCTGCTCAGCGTACTTTAGAAAATTCAAGATCTGGAAAACTAAAAAGAAAAGAAGCTCTAACAATGCTTGCTGGAAAACTTGCTGATTGTACTAGTAAAGATCCTGCAAAAAAAGAACTCTTTATTGTTGAGGGCGACTCCGCTGGTGGTTCTGCTAAACAAGGTAGAAATCGTGAAGTTCAAGCTATTTTACCAGTTCGTGGTAAAATTCTCAACGTTGCAAAAAAACAAGATGCTCTAAAAAATGAGATTATCCGTATGATTTTTGCAGCGCTAGGAGTAAATCCTGTCTTAAGACAAAATGATGACTACTTAGACAAATTACGTTATCACAAAGTTATTATCATGACAGATGCTGACGTAGATGGTTCCCATATTCAAATTCTTTTATTAACATTTTTCTATCGTTTTATCCCTGCGTTAATTGAAGAAGGCTACCTCTACATTGCTCAACCTCCTCTTTACAAAATAACCGCTGGTAAAGATTCTGTATATGCTTATTCAGATGGCGAAAAAGAAGAATATGTAAAAAGTGATAGATTTGCTAATAAAAAATACGATCTTCAACGTTATAAAGGACTTGGAGAAATGAATGCCGATCAACTTTGGGATACAACAATGGATCCCGCTTTGAGAAAACTTCGTAAAGTAGAAATAAAAGATGAAATAGTTACAAGAGCTAGAATAGAACTCTTAATGAGTGAAAGTGGCGATCCTGTAGAGAAAAAAGAATTTATTCTTTCTAATGCAGATTTCGTTACAAATATTGACGACATAGGATAAACAAAAAACAAAAAAGCCACCTGATAACTAGGTGGCTTTTTTTATTCAGATATTTTATAAATAAAATGAACTTTATCTGTGTCCATTTTTGTTTTTATTTCTTCTAATATTTTTTCAATACTAATATAAGAGGGCACATATATTTTTACTTGAATTGTTTTTTTATCAACACTTATTTTAATAGTTCTATTTTCCATGATCTTCAATTCATAAGAATTAAAAAGAGTATCTAAATCCAGTGTTTTCTTGCAAATGATATTAATGCTCACCAATTTTTTATGCTCTACCACTCTATTAACAAAGCCTTTTACAAAAAACAAAATAATAACGATAAAGCCACTACTTAGTAAAGATAAAAACCAATACCCAGAACCAATAACAATACCCAAACACGCCATAATCCACAAAGTAGCTGCTGTGGTAATCCCTGAAATCCCATCAGAATGTCTATCTCTCATAATAGTGCCAGCACCTAAAAAACCTATACCAGAAACAATCTGTGCAACAATTCTTCCATCATTTATATTGGAATTAGTAGTAGATGCTATCAAATCAAATCCATAGATGATAATCCCTGTTGTAGATAGTTGTTGATAAATAGCTAATATCGTCGCACCTACACAGACTAACATATTCGTAATAATACCTACAGGTTTTCCATGAATTTTTCTTTCCCAGCCTATGATACCACCGATAAGCACAGCAAAACACATTCTAGCTAATAATTCAAAGTGTTGTTCATTCATATTATTTTTCCTTCTTATTTATATATAATAACATGTGATTTTAATAAAAGCAATGAAGAAATTGTTTTATATTATCATAAAATAAAAACCCCACCTATAAACTAGATGGGGTTTTGTGATGATCGTTAAATACATTTGTTATTTTTTCACATATTTTTCTTTTAAATTTGCATCAAAAGTAAAACGTGGTAAAGGCCAATATCTAAATAATACTCTACCATAGATACGTTGTTTTGGTACATAACCAAAATAACGACTATCTTCACTAAAGTCTCTATTATCACCCATCATAAAATAATAATCATCTCTTGGAGTCCATGAATCTAATTCTTGTGAATTTTGATACAGGATACCATCTCTTAGCATAGTAGCAATACCAGACTCTCGTTGAATAAGTTTTCTCAAGAGATATTTTTCGTAATTGTTTAGATTACTGATAATCATTGTTGTGCCTTTTTTTGGTATGGTAATAGGTGGGAATCCTTGTACTACAAGACTTCTCAATAACAATTCAAAATTATTATCTTTGTAAAATTCTATAGAATTACTTTCTGCCTCAAAACCACCTGTAGGATGTTGTATGATTCTATTAAAAGATTCTGTTTTTTCTTCAAAGAGATTATAACTCATACGCCCTTGACGCTTGCCACCACTGTAAATAACTTGGTTCTGAGTAGCGAGGAGTGATCCACTGATTAATTGTCCGTTGAAATGCACTTGTTTATTAGTCATTGTCAACACATCACCAGGTCCAGCAGCGACTCTCTTAACTAAAATTTTTGGATTTTGAAAAGTATTGTCTTTGTTAATAAGAGATAATGATAAAAAAGTGATAAGTTCATCTACAAATCCAGGACTTTTCCATTCAGGAGAAACAAAGACGACCATGTTGTTTGCCTCAGGTTGAGAAAAACTAGGTAATTTTTTATTTAGCACTGGGATATAAGTCCCTAAGCTTATTTTTTCGACCATTAAGGTATCGCCTACTAAAAGACTTGGTACCATTGATTGGGACGGAATTTGGGAAGCTTCTATAATAAAAGTTCTAATTACTAATGCCAATAAATAAGTTGAAAAAAACAGTTTTACCTGATCCAAAAAAGTTTCTGGCTTTTTATTCTTTTTTTTGTTTTTCTTATTAAACATGTTCTCTCACTTATTTGATTTTTTTTGAAACAAGACATTGGTATAAGCTTGTATTGTAAATGGATTCGTTTGTTCTGTCGTCTTTCCACGAATAGTAATATCTTCTATTTCCATTTGTAATAGGCTTGCTATATTTTTTCTAATCTCTAAAGAGTATACAGCAATTTTGGGTTTATCACAAATAACCACTATATCAATATTAATTATACGATGGCTATTTTTGATACTATCAAAAGCACAAGATAAAAATTCATCACTAGATCTATTAAGATTTTGGGGATCGGTATTAGAAAATTCAACCCCTATATCTTTTCCCACTACGCTAAAAAGAGCGTCTGTCAATGCGTGAAAAACCACATCACCGTCAGAATGTGCCCCATTTATTGCTAAGTCACAAGGGATTTCTATCCCACCACAAATAATTATAGAATTTTCGGCTATCTTTAAGCGATGAAGATCATATCCTAAAGCTACTCTATACATTAAATTGAGTCTGTAAAAATGATTTTTCCAGCAGAAGTTTGTAAGGTGCTAGTCACACGAGCAGTAATTTTTTTACCCACTAAATTTCCACCATTAGCTACCACTACCATAGTACCATCAGGTAAATACCCTACACCTTGATTGTTTTCTTTTCCTTCACGCAAGACATCTAACTCGAATTCTTCACCAGGTAATAAAACTGGAATTAGGGCAGTGATAAGATCGTTAAGATTTAATACATGTACCCCTTCGATATTAGCGACTTTGTTGAGATTGTAATCATTGGTAAAAATAGCATAAGATTTTTCTTTTGCTAATACTATTAATTTTGAGTCTACGCCTTTTACATCGGGATAATCTCGTGAAATCACTTTTAAGGTAACATTTTTTTGTTCTCTTAATTGATTGAGTACATCCAAACCTCTTCTCGCTCTGCTACGTTTGATAGAATCTTGAGAATCAGCAAGTGCTTGTATTTCGTTAAGAACAAATTTTGGTACTATGAGTGTTCCAAAAATAAATCCTGTTGCTACGATATCATTGATTCTACCATCGATAATAACACTAGTATCTAACAACTTCATATCCAATGGGGATAATTTTGCTGTGCTTTCGTTGTAAGGACTTTGAAGAATTCCTCCAGGTTGCTGAACAGACATTAAGGGCATGTAATAGCCTAAATACCCAAAACAAGCGATCAAATAAGGTTCCAAGTTTGGTAGATCATGAGGATAAACCATTTGGATAAAACGCCAAGCTAATTGCCCAGAGTAAAAGCCTGTAATAAATCCTATTTGGGCGAAAATATAAACGCCTCTTTTTTCGAAAAACAAATGCTCCATTAGTAAAGTTGAAAAAATAGTAACTAATGTCGCAACGATAACCCAGGGGCTTTGAATGCCATAAATATAGTCAACAGCGCCTGCTAGTATAAAAATTAAAAATGCAAAACGGTGTCTATTCCAGATTTTATCCATAACTCCCTCCTTTTAAAAATATATCTTTATATTCTATCATAGAATTAATATAAAAACAATCCTTTGATAACAAAGGATTGTTTATTTTAATAAAATAATTACTCATCATCAATATGCTTAGCTATTAAGCTCTGTGATGTTTGATAGTGATATCTTTTAACCATTGTATTTTTGAAGAATCTGGTAGAGCTTTCATTCTCCAACTCCAGTTATGATCTCCTACGGTAGAAGGAGTATTCACCCTAGCTTCTCCGCCTAAAGATAATAGATCTTGTATAGGTAAAATAGCAATGATTGCTTTTGTGCTCCATGCTATCTCTATGATCTCAGACACAAATAAGTCTGCAGTCATCTCAGATTCTGTTTCTCGTAAAGGGAAATATTCAATAGCATTGTGTATATTTTGAGCATTTTGAGGATCTAAATACCAGCCTTTCGTAGTATCATTATCATGAGTGCCTGTATAAACCACTTTGTTTTCTATGGTATTTTCAGGCTTGTAGGGATTGTCAGAATGATGATCAAAAGCAAACTGAAGAACACTCATTCCAGGAAATCCTGTATGAAGCATCAAATCTTTTACATCTTCCGTAATAATACCCAGATCTTCTGCAATAATAGGCAATTCACCCATTTTTTCTTTTAAGAGATCAAATAATTCTTGTCCAGGAGCTGTTACCCATTCTCCATTGATAGCTGTTTCTTCGCCTTGAGGAATAGACCAATAGGATTCAAAACCTCTAAAATGATCAATTCTTAAAACATCAAATAACTCTAAGGATCTAGCAATTCTATCTATCCACCAAGCAAAATTATCTGCTTTAATTTTGTCCCAATCATAGAGAGGATTGCCCCATAATTGACCTGTATCACTAAAATAGTCTGGTGGTACTCCAGCTACGGCAGTAGATATTCCTTGTTCATCTAGGAGGAAAAATTCAGGGTTTACCCAAACATCTACAGAATCTCCAGAAACAAAAATCGGTAAATCTCCCACTAATGATATATTTTTAGCATTAGCATATTTTTTTAGTTCAAACCATTGCTCATAAAATTTTACTTGTAAAAAAACATGAAAGCGTCCTTCTTCGTTGAGATAGGAGCTTGCTTCATTTGGTAATAATTCTTTTGTGGAACATTCTCCCCATTCTACTCTAGCTTGATCTTTGTGGGTAGATCTCAAAGACATAAAAATCCCAAAATCTTGCAACCAAGGAAATTGCAAATAAGCCTTTTTTTCTTGTGCTTTGGTGAATGCAGAATTCTTAAATGCTTTTTTTAATATCTCATATTTGTGATATTCTACATGTGCGTAATTGATATTATGCTCAGGCTCCCAGTCAGCATCAAGATCTTCCTGATGTAGAAGTCCCTCTTTTTTTAATAATTCCAAATCAATAAAAAAAGGATTTCCCGCAAAAGAGGAAAAGCTTTGGTAAGGGGAATTACCATAAGAGGTCAATCCTATAGGTAAAACTTGCCAATAAGTTTGATTTGTTTCGACTAGAAAATCGACAAAATCATAAGCACATTTACCCAAAGTACCAATACCCTCAGCGTTAGGTAAAGAAAAAATAGGACATAATATTCCCGCAGATCTTTTATTAAAAAACATAGAACACTCCATTAAATTTTAGATATAATTTTAATCGTTTAATTTTTATTTATTTAAATTGATAAAAAGTATTGACAACTTTTATTAAAAGTGATATAATATGTTTCAATATGTGCAGGGGTGCCCGAGCGGCCAAAGGGAGCAGACTGTAAATCTGCCGGCTTCGCCTTCGAAGGTTCGAATCCTTCCCCCTGCAATTCCCAGAATCCATGGCAGTAATGCTGTGGGTTCATTTTTTTAAACACTTCTTTTTAATTACTTTCTATTCAACAATACTATTCAGTATTACTACTCAATATTTTTATCTTTCTTTCTATTCTTCTTCTTTATTATAACATAATTTTTCAATTTTACAAGTTGTTTGAAGATTGTTCTTTAATTATATTTTTATTATTGACATACCTTAGAAAATCTCTATTGACAAAAATTTCAATTTGATTTATAATATCTACGTTACTACTTTATCAGATTAGAAATAATCTGATATATTCTATTTTTTTACTTTTAAAAAGATAGGATTTCTTATGAGAAGTCCTTTTTTATTTATTAAAAGTAAGTTTATTTTTGTACACTTTTTTTTCGTGCTCACGGTGAGTACATTTATACTAATTGCCCATAGGGTATTGTATATTTTCTCACCGTGGGTACAAAATAGAAATATTTAAGATTCATCTGATAAAGTAGTAACAATACAAACTCTATGGGCTTTTTTAGAGATATAGGAATGAAATGACTAATAGCTCTTATCCAGCGGAAAAGCTTTAGCTTTGAGCAGGATTCCTATAAATTTATAAACTAAGGAAAAAATTAATATGCAAATTATTAAAATTATTATTTGTCAAACATGCTTTGATAAAATCCAGCCTATGATAGATTCTTGCCCTCATTGTCAAAATGTAGAAAAATTAGATTCCGAACAAGCTGGTAAAAGTGCTTGGATATTTTTAGCTGGAGTATTATTTGGTACTATGATTATTCTAAACATCTACTAAATCAAAAAACCACCCTAATAATAAGGTGGTTTTTTATTTATAAATCTGAATAAAAACTTATTCTACGCTAAGCGTTTGTAAATGTTTTTGATCTAGCTTTGCACTTTCTCTATAGAGAATAACCAAAGCCACCAACATCAAAGAAGAGTAGGCGACAGAATAAGACATCCAAACTCCTACCCGTCCAAATAACGGTGCAAAACTTATCATTCCCACACAGATTAAAATCGGAGTTGCTGTAGAAACAAAAAGTGATAATCGATGAAAGCCCATAGCTTGAAGAGAGTCGACTGTTAAAAACACGATACTATAAGCACAAGTCGCCGTTCCTATAAATCGTATTGCTTCTTGTCCTATTTTTATTGTTTCTACTGAAGGCGTAAATAGTTGGAAGATTTGAGCTGGTGCCCAGAAAAATATAATCCCCAAAGGTACGGCAAAACATAAGTTTAATAAAATACTAGTATGAATAATTTTTTTGACCCTATCGAATTTTTCTGCTCCATAATTATAGCCTATTAGAGGTTGCATTCCTGCCGCCATTCCTACGGTAAACACCATAATAAATTGAGCTGTTCTCATTGTAATACTATAAGCAGCTAATGTTTCTGGACCAAATTCTCTTAAATATCTATTCCCAATAATATAAGTAAGAGAAAAAATCGCTATTCTAAAACCTGTAGGCAGTCCTAATTGTATAATATCTTTGAGCAATTTTCCTTGAAAGGTAATCTCTTTAGAAAATCTAAGAGGGAAGTTGTAAAGTTTTAGGACAGATCTCAAAGCAAAAGTAAAGACTAAGAGTTGCGCCATACCTGTTGCAAGAGCAGCTCCTTTAATACCCCAACCAAATCCCACAATAAATAAGGCATCTAAAATAATATTAAAGATAGCACCAGAGAGAGAGACTTTCATAGCGAGATCGGTAAATCCTTTGGCTCTTATAGAACCTACCAAAACTAATCCCCCACAATTAATAGGAACAAACCACAAAATAGTCGTCGCATAATCTTTAGAAAATTGCATAATATCAGGAAGTGCTCCCACTTGTATCAAGACCCAGTCTATATTCATCAAAATAGCCCCAGCTACTAATCCTGTAGTTAAGATACAAAAATAAAAACCATGTACTAAAGCTGTTCTAGCCCTAGTAATATCATTAGCTCCCATCGCTCTAGAAATATTAGAGTTAGTGCCGATAATAAATAAAAGTCCCACCGCAAAAAATGCCGCTTGAATTGCTATATTCACAGAAATTGCAGCAAGTGCATTATTATCTACAAAGTGCCCAATAAACATAGCATCTATAGTATTATAGAGCATATCCACTACCCCTGACGTAATGGCAGGAATGGCACTTACCAAGATCAAACGGGGTAAATCTGGAGAATTCAAAAAACTCTGACGACGTTCTTCTAACATGGGCATAATAAATCCTTATTTTTAATATATACTATTATAGATGTTTTTTGCTAAAAAATACAATATTAATAGGACTTTTTTTAATTATATCGCCCATATAGTACAATAAATACTGACAAATATTATATATATAGTATTGACAAATAGTATATATAAATTTATACTATTAAGTGTATTAATATTTTATTATTATAATACCGATTATTAAATATTATCATTCTAAAACTAGGGAGATTTCTTATGAAGAAATC
>CAMRBT010000022.1 GCA_947040475.1 uncultured Brevinema sp. | reverse complement strand
CTTAAAAGTTCTTTCTTATAGGAGCTTTTTGCTATGTTTGATATTTCAAAGTTACTTCAGAAGCCTAAAACTTCTTCTGTTTTTTTTGTTGCCGAGTTAGGTATCAATCACGACGGTGATTTGAATATCGCTAAAAGCATGATAGATCAAGCAATAGAAGCAAAAGCTGATGCTATAAAATTCCAATTATATAATACAGATCTATTCTACAACCAATCCATTGCTCCCGATGCACATAAACTTTTCCAATCTTTCCACATTCCTTATGATCAATTTATTATTCTAAAAAAATATGCAGAATCTCGTGGGATTTTGGCATTTGTAGCACCATTTGACTCACAAACCTTACATCAACTTATTCAAGATTCTGTTTTTCCTATTAAAATCGCTAGTGGCGATGCACTCACAGAACCATGGATTGATCTCCTCTTAGAAAAAAACATTCCTTTTATTATTTCTACAGGATCTCTTGAAGAAATAGAAATTCAAAAACTTGCTCAAAAACTAGAAAACACCTTTTCTGCTATGCTGTACTGTGTCTCTGAATATCCAGCCCCTCCAGAAGGTTTTGATATCAACTATATCCAAACAATGCAAGGATATTTACCCAATCAAGCGATTGGTTTTTCCGATCACTCGCAAGGGATTGCTTTATCATTGGCAGCTGTTGCTCTTGGGGCAAAAATCATAGAGAGGCATTTTACACTCTCCCCTGAACGTACTGACTTTGATCATCCTTTGTCCTTATCTCCAGAAGACTTTCATCAAATGGTTTCTTCTTCTCGTATCATAGAAAAAGCTCTTGGACAAGGTGTGAGACATACCACTTCAACAGAAAAAATCATCAGAAATCTTGCTGGAAGAGATGCCTTTGCACTCCTAGATATTCCAGCAAATACTCCCATCTCTGAAGAGATGATTGTTCTTCAGCGTCCCGGGCAAGGTGTTAGCTCCCAAGAATATCATTCTCTCATAGGTAAATCATCTACTAAAGATATCTCTAAAGGTTCTTTATTAAGAAATATTTTTTTATAGGGCGTCATTATATGAACCATTTAATAGTTGTTTTAGATGACTTAGGCGAAGAGGCAGTAAGTTTATTACAAAACTCTCCCTACGATATTAGCTTCGACATCAAAGATCTCCCTCAAGCCAATGCTATCCTTACTCGTTCCACAAAAATCACGGAAAGCATGATTCTTTCTGCACCCAATCTCAAAATAATTTCTCGTGCTGGGGTGGGAATGGATAATATTGATGTAGAATTTGCTCATACTCGTGGTGTTTTTACTTTCAATGCTAAAGGTGGAAACGCTGTTAATGCAGCAGAAACGACTATGGGATTTATTATTTCTTTAGCTCATAAAATAACTTATGCTCATCATTTGTTATATGGACAAAAAAAATGGGAAAGAGGATTGTTGACAGAGGGTTTTGAATTAGAAGGCAAAACACTAGGGATTATTGGTTGTGGTGATGTTGGATCTCGTGTTGCGCATTTTGCCCATGCTTTTAATATGAACATTTTAGTATATGATCCTTACCAATCTAATATCCCGGCCTTTGCTAAACCTGTAAAAGATTTAAAAAATTTATTAGCCGAGAGTGACTTAATTACCTTACACACACCTCTCAATAAAGAGACTATGTATATGATAGATGAAAAAGAATTTTCCTACTGTAAAAAAAGTGCCTACCTCATTAATGCCAGTAGAGGAAATGTTGTTAGGGAAAGTGCTTTAATAAAGGCTATAAAAACCCAACAAATTGCAGGAGTCGCTCTTGATGTATTCAATCAAGAACCTCTCCCTGAAAACTCTGAATTATATAATTTAGAAAATATTATTATGATACCTCATCTCGGTGGTGCTGGTATAGAATGTAGAAAGCGTGTATCTCGATTTGCTGTAGAAAACGTATTAAATAAACTTCAGGAATTATAAATGATAGAAACATCCAGTGCATCTATAATAATAGATGTTTTATGTACCAGTATTCTTATTTATGCAGCATATTATTTTTTCAAAGGCACTCACACAGCCACTATTGTCAAAGGCTTAGCTTTTGCTATTGCGGTATATATTATTTCTGTCGTTGCAAAGCTTAATACTATTACTTGGATCTTTTTAAGATTTTTTAACGATCTTCCTATTATAATAGCTATTATTTTTCATCAAGAAATCAGACAATTTTTTTCCAATATAGGAAGAAATCATCAACAAACCCACAATTCTCAATTTTTTTCTCACCAACTTGCCACTGCTCTCATTGAACTGTCTAATCAGCATACCGGAGCACTTATCCTTATAGAAAGGAATATGCTCTTAAATGATCTTATTAGTAATGCTGTTATTTTAGATGCTCGTTTTAGTGTTGAACTAATCCATTCTATTTTTTACAAAGGCACGCCCCTACATGATGGAGCTGTCATTATTAGAGATGAACATATTCTTGCCTCTAAAGTATTGCTACCCGCTGTATTTTCTTCTGCATCGACTGGCACAAGGCATGGAGTAGCTATATCTATCTCCAAAGAAAGAGACTGTGTTGCTTTTATTGTTTCTGAAGAAACAGGGATTATTTCCTATGCTAAAGATGGTATCCTTACCGCTATCCCAAATATGATTTTAGAGGACATTATTCATGAAACTATCCAATAAATTCAAACAATTTCTTTTTTCTGACCCCGTTGGTAAACTAGGTGCTATATTGATTGCTTATTTTTTATGGTATTATGTGCAGAATTTTTCTTTAGAAAAAATATATATTAGCCTTCCTGTTACTATTGTCAATGCTCCTGAAAATAAAGTGATTGATGCTACTAATGATATTGCTATCAGAGTAGAAATATCAGCATATGAAGATGTGTCCCGTCGTATAGACAATCTAAGTGCTATTATTGATTTGTCTAATTATACCCCAGGTATCAAAACATATCCTATTACCCTATTAAATCTACCTAAAGATATTAAAGCCGATATTTCTCCTGACTCTAAACGTATCAGCATCTATGATATTATCACCAAAACTATTCCCATTAATGTAAAAACATATTCTAATGACACTCTTACTAATATTACTTATAGCCCTAAAGAAGTATCTATTTCTGGTTCTTCTCAAGTAATAGATCAAATAAAAGCCTTAACTACAGAGGAATTAAAAATTGAAAATCCTATACAAAATGTTATATCCACGAACATCAAAATCCTATACCCTAATAAAGTGGAATTATTAGATAAAGATAGTATTGCAGTGACCTTATTTTTTAATCTAAAGAATTACACTAATGAAGTCATTGTCCCTGTCAAATATATAGGCTTACAGAGCAATCTTCAGATGTCTTTTATTACCAATATGTATTTAAAATTTGTAACGAAAACTTCTAACATAGAACCTCTATTAATAGAAAGCTTTATGTCTTTAGATTTTAGTGCTATTACTAATGTAGGGAAATATAATGTGCCTACTACTATATCTGTGCCTACTAATGTTATTCTAATTGATCCTCCTACAGTAGTGCCTATTGAGTTGATTGATCCTACAGAAACACTCTCTCCTACAAAAGAATTTTCAACACCTGAAATTCTTGAAAACCCTGAAACACCAGAAAAAGATGACTTTGATAGTTTCTTTGATGAGTCTATCCTAAAGGAACCATCAATACCAAGTACAGAAAATTTTAATACTAATATAACTACAAATACAATAGATAGTACAAATACAATAGATGACTCTATTTAGAGGTATAAAATGATAAATGCTCTTATTATTACCGCTGGAGGACTAGACTCTTTACTCACTATTAAATTAATGGAAAGGACAAAGATCCCTTTTCGAGTGGTGCATTTTGATATAGGATTAACACATAACAAAGCTATTGTTGCGGGGTTAAGAATTTCTAAATATTTTGGTTTGGAAAATCTTATCAAGAATAGTATAGAAATAGAAAAATTTGATGTCGCTAAAGAGTTTTACACTCAAATTCTAAATACTAGAGATTTTAATGACTATAATGCTTGTTTAGAGTACAAAATTTTTATCTTAAAAAAAGCAAAAGAATATATGCAAGAAATCGGTGCACAATTCATTGTTACTGGAGATGTTGTAGATCAGCGTCCTCTCATACAAGGTAAAGATGCTCTACTAACAACAGACATTCAAGCCGATGTAGAAAACATTGTTTTTAGACCCTTATCTGCTAATCTCTTAGCTCCATCTCTTCTCCTAACTTCTTTTCCAAAATTGTCACAAATCTCCTATGATTTTACAGGATTTTCTCAAAAAAGAATTGAACTAGCAAAAATCCTTAAAATTGAGTATACCCCCTCAATATCTGAAAAACAATTTGACAAAAATAATACAGAGCTTGCAATGGGAAACAAAGCTTTTGAGATATTCGAAAAACAAAAGAAAATCAATATTTCTCATATTAACCGTATAGGATTGCATTTTAAACTAAATAGTACAACGAGATGTGTTATAGGTAGAACCCCCTTTGAAAGTAATTATCTTAAAAAGTTTTATGAAAAGATAGAAAAAAAAGATTTTGCCTTTTCTTCCAATACTCCTAATTTTTTATTTGGATTTATGTACGGTTCTTTAGAATCTGGAATCCACGAAACTCTAGCTTTAAAAATTTTTAGTGCTATTGTTTCTCAATATAAAAATTCTCCAGATATTCAATTATTCGATGATGAAAATCTCTTATTAGGTAGCAGAGTAATTGAACCCTTATCACAAAAAGAATTAGAACAATATGTTTTATATTCTAATGAAATGTATTGTCCTATTATTTCTTTAGATATACAGTAATATATAAAGAAATAATAATTTGCAGAGAATAGCATAAATCCCTTGCTTTTTATGTGTTATAAGGTATACTAATAGTATAAAGGACTTGATTTTTTATAAATTATAAAGTATACTAATTGTACAAATTACAATTTATATTATTTTGGAGATCCTTATGATTATTTTCTTATTGACTATTTTTATTATTTCTATTGTATTGTTAATACCTACAATACTATTACAAACTAACGGAGCTAATAATGGGATGTTATCATCCAATATTACGGCAGGAGCCTTTGGTGCTCGTTCTAACGAAATACTGGTAAAGTTTACTAGTTATTGTATCACAGTTTTTATTGCTTCAGCTCTTCTCTTATCAATTCATTTTATTCGCTTAGATAAAGAATTCATCGAAGAAGATATTCCCACAGCAGAGATGACCACAGAAGCTGAAACAGTTACTGAAGAAGAAGCTAACGCGCTTCCTATAGCAGAACAATAATTATTCAACTAAAAAAAGGTATTTTTATACCTTTTTTTTTAAACATTTTTTAGTATATTAATAATAGAGGTATTTATGAAACATGTTGCTATCATCGTAGCAAGTGGATCTGGTTCCCGATATCAAAGTGATATCCCTAAACAATTCACTATTATTAATGATAAAATGGTATTAGAATATAGTTTAGAAAAATTTATAAAAATTGTAGATAAGATTGTTATTGTAGTTCCTCAAGATTACCAAAAATCTATCAGTGATCATTTTTCCCAGTTGTCAAATATAGAAGTTTGTGCTGGTGGAGAATCTCGACAGCACAGTGTGCTCAAGGGTTTAAAATGCTTACAAGAATATGTTCCTGATATTGTTACTATTCATGATGGTGTTCGATTGCTAGTCTCTGAAAAAATGATTTCAGACTCTTTAGAAACTGCATTAAAGTATGATTCAGCCATTCCTATTGTCCCTGTTGTAGATTCTTTATGGCAAAAAAACGAGGATGATACTCTTTCTACTTCTTGTAATAGAGAGTTATTTGCTTGTTCTCAAACGCCTCAAGCGTTTAATTATACCAAAATACTCCAAGCTCATCTTCATATTGAAGAAAATCTTTCACAATTTAGTGATTGTGCAGGAGTATACGCCAATTTATTTAATAAAATAAATACTTACGAAGGGAATAAAAACAATATCAAATTGACTACTTCGGAAGATCTCAAATTTATAGAGTTTTTACTTCAAGCATAATATTATATTTAAAAGGAGTTTTTATGGGTACACAAAAAAAATATAAGGTTTTATTTGCCAGTGGCGAAGCCGTTCCTTTTGCAAAAGTTGGAGGACTAGCTGATGTTGTTAGTGCGCTTAGTAAAGCGTTAAATCAAAAAAAGCTAGATGTTCGTATTGTCATTCCAAAATATCGTTCTGTTACAGAATATATGAACAAATTCCATATTAAAGCTGAAAACACTTATAAAGTATCGATTGAATTTAATGAAGCTGAATATCCTTTTACTATTGAAGAAATAACTTATCAAGAAAATAAATTTGTTTTTATTGATATTCCTGAATTTTTTGATAGAGACAATCCTTATATAGATACAGTTACAGGTAAAGACTACAATGATAATCTTAGACGTTATGTGATTTTTAATAGAGCCGTCCTCGAAGCTTGTAAAATTATTTCTTGGATACCAGATATTATTCATTGTCATGATTGGCATATGGGCTTGATACCTTTGTTTAAGCAAGCTTTACCTGAATATAACGCTGTCTTTCATCAGACAAAAACTATATTTACCATACACAATCTTGCATACCAAGGAGTATTCTCTGTAGATCAATATCCTACTCTAGGTATTGATTGGAAATATTTCCATGTTAATGGGCTTGAATATTATAGACATATTAATTTAATGAAGGGTGGTATTGTTTTTTCTGACGCTGTGAATACCGTTAGTGAAACCTACGCCGAAGAAATTAAAACAGACGGTCTCGGAGCTGGATTAGAAGGTGTTATTCGAGAAAAAAGAGACTATGGTATTTTTCTTGGTATTATGAATGGTGTTGACTATACAGAATGGGATCCATCCATAGATAGTATTATCAAAAACAAATATTCTGTTTCTTATAATACTGAAACTCTTGATCAAAAAGCTGAAATAAAAAAGACATTCGCCAAAGAAAATGGGCTTACATTAAATAAAGACACTCCTCTTATTGGAATTATCACAAGATTATATGATCAAAAAGGAATGGATATATTTTTAGAATGTGTAGAAAATCTATTAAATAATAATATTGCTTTTACGATTCTAGGAACAGGTAAAAAAGAATACGAAGAAAGATTGATAGAGCTATCTCATCAATATCCTGAGCTAATGAGTGTTATGATAGGATTTAATGTGGATCGTTCCCATGAGATCGAAGCTGCTTGTGATATCTTTTTGATGCCTTCTTTATTTGAGCCATCTGGTCTCAATCAATTATATAGTCTTCGTTATGGCACTGTACCTATTGTACGCAAAACTGGCGGTTTGGCAGATTCTGTCACCGATGGAAAAACAGGATTTGTATTTGAAGAATACCATCCAACCGTTTTAGCAGATACTATTTTTAGAGCTGTTGATATTTGGAGAAACAATAAAACCCTATGGGAAAAAATTGTTAAAACTGGTATGAAAGAAGATTGGTCTTGGAAAAGATCTGCAAAAGGTTATCTTGATATGTATAACGATGTGTTTGCTAGATCAAACAATCAATAATTTTCAATTAAAAATTAAAACACTTCGTCATTAGGCGGGGTGTTTTTTTGCATCAAATTAATACCTCTATTTTATAAATAGTCAAAAACTTATGAATATTTCTAGTCAAAATTTTGACGAAAGTTTAATAATCACGCATAATGTTAAATAAGGAAAATTCTCTATCAGAGAAATCTTTTTAAATAATATCTAGGGAGCCTATATGTCCTCAAGTAAAATACTTATTTTAGCAGGTGGCTCTTCTGCAGAAAAAGAAATCTCCAGACGTTCTGGCGAAAATTTATACAATGCTATCTCCGAAGCTGGCTTTAATACTACTGTATTAGATCCTAGTCATGATGATTTTTCTTTTGATCTTCTCAAAAACTATGATATTATTTATCCTATTTTACATGGTACTAAAGGTGAAGATGGCTGTATTCAAGGCGTTTTAGAAACTCTTTGTATTCCTTATGCTGGTTGTGGCGTTCTTGCTAGTGCACTCACCATGAATAAAGCTACTACCAAACAGTTATTTCAAACTTTAAATATTCCTTGTGCTCAAGGGTTTGTTACTAATGCTAATCTAGAACAAAATCTTACTAAGATAGAAAAACTTGGCTATCCTGTTTTTATCAAACCAGTCAGTGAAGGTTCTAGTGTTGGCTCTCTTATTCTTCATAATAAGGAAGAAGCTTTGTCTCTTCTTCCAAAACATTTAGAACAATTTCCAGATTCTTTAGTAGAACAATTACTCATCGGCAGAGAAATGACTGTTGGTATCATTGAACAAAATAATAAAATGATCATCCTTCCTATTTTAGAACTAAAACCAAAAGCTGAATTTTACACCTTTGAAACAAAATATACAGCAGGCATGACAGAGTTCATTTTGCCAGCACCTATGGATCAAAAAACTTTGGATCTTATACATGCTCATGTCACAACAATTTTTGAAGCCTTTGATTTAAGAGATTGTGTTCGTGTGGATTTGATGCTCACTGATAAAGGTCCTGTGTATTTAGAAGTAAATACAGCTCCCGGCATGACTAATACTAGCGACATACCATCTATGTTAAAGGCTGCCAATATTGATATAAAAGAATTTGTAACTCAAATTATTAAAAATGTGCAAGGGAGAAACTTTTGTTAAATAAAAAGCTATCAGCTTTATTAATTATTTTTTTAGCTCTTTTTAGTGTTCTTGTTCATCAATCAATGTATGATATCCTAAATATTTTCACTAAGAATTTTTCTATTAAAGAGATTAATCTTAGTGGAGCTCTATATTCTAAGAATGCTGATTTTAATCAAATTATTACTTCAAGCACCAATGCAACAAGAGGGAATCTATCCTTATTGAATATGACAACATTAAAAAATCAATTAGAAAGTTTAGAATTAGTTAAGAATGCAGATATTAGCAAAGATTTACCCCATACCCTGACTATAAAAATAACAGAACGAACGCCTATTGCTTTTATACAAATCAAAAAAAAATCCTATCAAGTAGATAGTGATGGAGTTATTTTGTATTCTCTCACAAATTCTTTACCAGTAATTTTACCTACTATTGATCTTGGATTTGGGGTCGCTTTAAATAACAATCAAGTTGTCGACGAACATATTATCAACACACTATCAGCCCTAAACAACACTAATATTATGTTAATTGACAATATACGCATTGATAAAAATCGAGAAACTTATTTTACCCTCAAAAATACTACCCCTCAGTTTTATATTGAGAAATTTGCACTTTCTGAAGATTTTATTTTTAAAGCACAACGCATAGCCAATACACTTAATACTACTAATTTACAAAAACCCCCAAAAATAATTGATATTTATAGTAATAAAGATACATCGATAGGATTTTTCTAAAAATAAAAAGGAACAAATGTGAGTACAAATTATTCTCCCTCTTCTTCTGTAATTGCTGGTCTTGATATAGGTTCTAGCAAAACAAGCGTCGTTATTACTAGACTTAATGATAATAATAATCCAGAAATTTTAGGAGCTGCTAATGTTCCTTCTCGTGGTATAAGAAAAGGTGTTATTGTTAATTTAGAACAAGCAGCACTAACCGTAACCGCTGTTATCGAAAAAGCCGAGTTACAAGCTGGGGTAACTGTAGAATCAGTTATTTTAGGTGTTTCTGGTGGACATATAGAATTAACAAAAAGCAAAGGTGTTATCACTATTCCTTCCCAAAAAGAAATTACTCCTGATGATATTAAACGAGTTATAGAAACAGCAACAACGATTATCATGCCTCCCGATAGAGAAGTTATACATGTGCTTCCTCAATCATATTCTGTAGATGATCAGGCAGGAATCAAAGATCCTATAGGAATGACGGGGTCTCGCTTAGAAGTGCATGTCCATATTGTTACTGTAGCTGCAACTTCTGTAAACAATCTTATCAAAAGTGTCTTCAAAGCTGGATTTAATACAGCAGATATTATCCTCAAACCTATTGCTGCCACTAGAGCCCTAGTAAAAGAAGAAGAAAAGGAAGAGGGTTGTATTTTAATTGATATTGGAGCTAGCACGACTAACTATGTTATTTTCACTGATGGTGGTATTAAACACACAGGGCAATTATCCATAGGTGGCGGACACATTACTAATGATATTTCTTATGGAATGAAAACAACTCTACATATTGCTGAACAAATCAAATGTGATTTTGGCTCTGCAATAGCAAGCTCTATCCCTATGCAAGAACAATTAGAAATACCAACTCCCAATGGAAGAACAGATAGAATAGAAAGTCGTAGGCTTTTATCTGAAATTATTCAACCTCGTTTAGAAGAAATTTTATTTTTAATCAACGAACAAATAGAAAAAACAGGCTTCAAATCTCATTTGTCTGCTGGTGTTATCCTCACTGGTGGGGTAGCAAATACAGAATATATAGAAGAGTTGGCAGGAGAGATTTTCCAATTGCCCGTTAGAATAGGTATGCCTTATCAATTCCGTGGATTAGATGAATTTGTTAAAGATCCTTCTTTTTCTACAGCGACAGGATTGTCTCTCTATGGATTGCAAAGCACCCCTAAATTAGGGAATGTCAGTAGCCCTGATGAAGATAAAAATTTTCAGGGAATTGTTTTTCGCATACAAGATTGGTTTAGTGAATTTTTCTAAAATATCAAAAAACACTACCCTAACTATAAAATAAAAATTAAAAATACCGATAATCAATATGATAGATATCTTCAACTTTTTATTTCTACTTATTCTATTAAATAAATATTATATGATGCTGGAGGACTAATGTCTTACTTTGAAGAATTATGGAGTGCTGGTAAAGAGGAAGAAAATGTTTTTCCACAAGATTTACCAAATGAACCCAACATTTTCTCTATTTTTGATCCTGAACAACTCGAGTCCACTCCTCCTTTAGTTAGTCCTTCTATAAATACAAAAGAAGAGATCTTTTTTACCCCTCAAAATATTATGAATACTCCTGCAGCTATTGTAGAACCTACTCCAGTAGCTCAAGAAAATCTTGATCTTGATCTAGAAGATATCACTGTCGGTGGTAATCTAAAAGTTCTTGGTGTTGGTGGTGCAGGGTGTAATGCTATTAATAGAATGATAGAAGATCATGTTGCTGGCGTAGAATTCATTGCTATTAATACAGATGTCCAAGTTCTAAAAAAATCATTGGCAAAAAAATGTATCCCTATAGGAACAAAAATTACTAAAGGATTGGGAGCTGGTGCTAAACCTGAAATTGGTGAAAAAGCAGCCCTTGAAAGTTCTGAAGAAATTAGAAACAATCTTAAAAACACAGATATGGTCTTTATTACTGCTGGTATGGGTGGTGGTACAGGTACTGGTGCAGCTCCTGTTATTGCTCAAATCGCTAAAGAATCTGGTTGTCTTGTCGTTGCTGTTGTTACTTTACCATTTTCTTTTGAAGGTACAAAAAGACAAAAAGCCGCTATAGAAGGCATAGACAAATTAAAAAATCATGTGGATACCATGCTCGTTATCTCTAACTCACGTATCTTTGAAATTGTCGAAAAAAACACTTCTGTAAAAGATGCTTTCAAAAAAATTGATGAAGTATTAAAACAAGCTGTTCAAGGTATCTCTGGTATCATTAGCGAAACTGCTATTATTAATGTTGACTTTAACGATGTAAGAACTATCCTCGCAAATCGTGGGGAAGCAATTATGGGTATTGGTCAAGCTAAAGGCGATGGACGTGCTTTAAAAGCAGCTCAAGAAGCTCTTGCAAATCCTCTCATAGAAAATAATACTTTCAGACAATCTGGAGCAATGGTAGCTAAAATCATTGGTGGCGATGATTTTGACATGAAAGAATTCCACGAAGCTGCAGAGGCTATTTCAAAATTCTGTAGACCTGATGCTGAAATTATCATGGGCTTAGATTTTGATGAAAATTTAAGAGATCAAGTACGTATTATTATTATTGCGACAGACTTGGTAAGAGATATGCCTACACCTACTCCTGCACCCACACAAAACCAACAAACTCACAATATGTTTAACACGATAGAAGACTTGCAAAACATGCATTCTTTAGAGCATCAACATCAACAAGATATGGCTGAAAACAACTATATTGATCATGATGAAGATTGGGGTATTAAATCAACAAAACCTCAAAAAGCTTTTCCTCAGCAAGCTCCTATACAAAATGCTCAAGCAAACACTTTTGGGGAAAGAAGAAGTATTGATTTTTCCTTAAGAAAAGAAGATGCTCAAGTATATAATGAATTTGACCCTAGCGAAGCAAGACGTTCTGTAGGTGGTGTCCCATCTATGGTCTCAGATCTTGATACTCCTGCGTTTTTAAGACGTAGAAAAAAAATTCACAATGACTCAAATTATTAATAATAATAGTACCGTTTTTAACGGTACTATTTATTAGGTGGAATATCATGAAAAATGTTAAATTAATTTTATTACTTTTTACCGCTTCTTTACTTATAAGTTGTCAAAAAAAAATATTGTTTTATGAAAAAGTTTTTGAAGCAGACCTTGGATTTGAATACAATCAAATTGGTAGTAATCTTCCTATCTTAGAAAGTTACAGTAATAGACAAGGATTTCCAAATAGTTTTCTTGTAGATCTGCCTAAATTGATGATTCAAGATCATAAGATTTATATCGCTGATTCTTATAACAAAGTTGTGACTGTATTTCCTATAGAAAAAGAAAATATTAAGACAGAACCGATTTTATCCATTCCCAACAAAAGCAAAGCTTATTCTTTTGCTAGACCTTATGAAGTTTTTGTAGATAAAAATAATGACTTTTATATCTTGGCATCCATACAAGATTACGAGTCTTATGAAGTCCAAAATTATAGCAATCAATCAGCTGAAATCAAAAATTATGAACAATTTCAAAAAAATATCAAAAGCATACCCGATGCTAATTTTTATATTTATAAATTTTCTTCACAAGGAGATTTTTTATATAAATTAGGACTTAATGGAATCAATTCCACTCCTTTTTTATATCCTTCTCAAATAAGCGGAGATGATTTTGGCAACTTATATCTTTATTTTCCTACCCTTAATACCAATCAAACAGACAATTATCATGTTATGCGTAGGTATTCTGATATAGGGGAATTAAATTTTGAATTCAATAGTAAAAATATAGATATCCAAACTAATATCAATAATATCTACTATAATGGAAATATTATTTCTATTGACAATTACAAACATGATGAACAACTCGCTGTACTCACAGAATACCAACCTCTAACTAATACTAAGGGGGAAGAAATTCCCGCCAATATAGAAAATGTGTGGTCTTCTGTCAATATTTATTCTATTCTTGAAAATGATTTTACTACAGAAATTAGTAAAAACAAACAACTCACAGAAGGCGTTCTTGGTATTGATAAAAATGGTCATATCTTCTTCCAAAGCTATAATGAGGAAATGGAATCACTAAAAATACGAGTCTTAGACACGAGAGATAATACAGAAAAAATCTATTATACCCCTATTCATTCTTCCTATTATGTAATGTATGATTATTTTTTAGATAATGATGGAACTCTTTACAACTATATCTTAGATAGAAATAGTAAAATTATAGTCCTTCAATGGAACACAGAAGAAACAAACACTAAGGACAAATTATAAATGATTATTTGTGGTATAGACCCTGGGTATGATAGAGCTGGATATGGATTTGTAAAAATATCTGGAAACAAATGTGAAGTCTTAGGCTATGGTTT
>CAMRBT010000021.1 GCA_947040475.1 uncultured Brevinema sp. | reverse complement strand
TATATAACGATGTTGTATCCTTGTGATGTAACATCGTTATTTAGTATTTAATATAGAAATAAACAGGAGACTTAATATGTATATTAAAAATACTGATTCAAAAGATATTCAAGAATTATTTAGTAGACTTTATCTAATACCTAATTATCAACGCCCTTATATGTGGAACACCGAAGAGACCACTAAATTATGGGAAGATATTATTGAAGCTTTTACAGATAATCCAAAATCAGAATATTTTTTAGGAACTATTGTACTGGTAAAGCATGATAATGAAAAAAGATGGGAAATAGTTGACGGTCAACAGAGACTTACAACTTTATTATTATTTATTAGAGCTTTCTGTGATCTCAATCAAAATGATAATGAATTATATACTATTTTATCTACAAAAAATGTAATAAATGGAGAATCCAAAGCTCGACTTGTATCTGAAGTGATCCATCCAGACTCAGGTTCATTAATGTCTATTTTAAAAAACACTTCTAATTTAGAAGATAAAGATAAAAACACAAGATTCTATAAAAATTATAAATTGTTACTAGATAAAATAAAAGAATGGCACACAGAACCGAATAGCTTAATCGAATTTTTCCTAGAAAAAATTAAAATACTTTGTATTGAGTGTTCTGACCAAGAAAGTGCTCTCACTATATTTCAGACATTAAATAATAGAGGATTACCTCTTAATGATACAGATATTTTAAAAGCAAAATTATATGGATTTTTTTCTAAAAAAGAAGATCAGGATATATTTATTGAAGAGTGGAGTCAACTAAAAGAAGAAAATCGTGAGTTTTTATTTCGTACTTATTTGTACATTTTAAGAGCTGTAAATAAAGATAAAGGAAATGTACCCAAACTAAGAACATTTTTTGAAAAACATATTACTAAGGATAATTATGCCAAAGTTTTTGAAGATATAAAAAAAATAGCTCTGTTTTCTGAATTTTCAGATTCTGAATTAGACTTTTGGAAAAACAATACTTTAGAAATTTTCCCTGTGGATTTAGTCAAATATCCTTACTATATTTTTATGTATAAAAATGCTACCATTACTAATGAAGTTGTTTCCTTAACTAAAGAGGCTACAGAAAATTTAATTACTTTGATCAAAAATGTTATAAAATTTTCTTACTGTAAAGGTGTTATTTATAAAAGTATCAATTCCATTAAAAAAGAAATGTTTGATGCTTATATTACTATTTACCAAGATAATAATTTAAATCCTTTTAGTGATTGCCTTGATGAACAAAGGAAATTTGAAAAAAGTTGTAGCGAGCTATATTATGGTAGTCGTTATATGAGAAGCACACTATCTTTATTCCATATTTTAAATCCTAAACAACCAAATATAAATATATCTGCTTATGAAATAGAGCATATTTTACCTCAAAAATATCAAGGGGAATGTGATGAGTGGAAAAAAGAAGATCACAAGGAATATGTTAATAAATTAGGAAATTTAACTCTCCTAAAAAAAAGTGAAAACAGTAAGGCTGGTAATAATTTTCTAACAGTAAAAAAAGATGTATATAAAATCTCAAAAATCACAGATGTTTCAGATCAGCAAAATCAAGATCCAAAGTATAAAGGATTGGTTACATATGATGAATGGACAAAAGGTAAACAAGAATCAAGAATGGAAAATATGATTTTTAGATTATCTGATTTTATTTTTAATTAATAACAAAATAACAAAAATATAGGAATGCGGAATTATTCTCTGAAAATTCTGCATAAGACAATAGTGTCATAGCTAGCCCCGTTAGGGCTATCATTCGCTATTCTCTAAAGGAGCCAGAACATGTATATCAAAAATACGCCTAAAAAGAATATTAGAAATTTATTAAATGAGCTCTATCTTATTCCTAATTATCAGCGTCCTTATACATGGAATGAAGAGCAGTGTGATAAACTTTGGGAAGATATCACCGATGCTTTTGAGGATAATCCCAACTCTGAATATTTTTTGGGTACGGCTGTATTGATAGAGCATGACAGCACTCCCACGATCTGGGAAGTCGTAGACGGTCAACAACGGCTCACGACTTTGTTGCTATTAATTAGAGCCTTGCTGGATCATGATATGAGTAATAGGGGTTTGTTTGAGATCTTAACCGTGCATAACAAACGCACTCGAGAACCTGAAGAAACTATAGTCAGACTCAAATCCGAAGTGATTCAAGAAGATTTTAAGCTCCTTCAACAGGTTTTAACAGATCCTTTAAAAGTAGAAAAACGAGATAAAAAGGCTAAACTTTATAAAAATCATCAATCATTATCTCAGAAAATAACATATTGGAATCAAAACAATCCCAACCAATTAAATCCTTTAGTAGATTTTTTATTAGAGTATGTTCAAATACTTTGCATAGAATGTACAGATCAAGAAAGTGCGCTCATTATCTTTCAAACTTTGAACAATAGAGGTTTAGCACTTAACGATACGGACATTCTCAAAGCCAAATTATACGGTTATTTTAAAACTCAAGAAGAAAAAGATAAATTCATCGCCGATTGGAATAATATAGAAGACAAAGAAATTTTGTTTAGAATTTATATGCACATCCTAAGAGCGAAAAATGAAGACTTCAAGAATGTCTCTCAATTACGTAAGTATTTTGAAGATGCAATCATGAAAAAAAATCATAGCCAAGTTTTTGAAGATATTAAAAAAATATATTTGTTCCGTTGTTTCTTAGAAGCAGAGCTAGATTTTTGGTGGTATAATACTATCTCCTTATTCCCTATTGATTTAATTGCGTATCCTTATCATACTTTTATGTTTAGATATGCCACTATTAAAGATGGCGAAGTAGTCCTCCTCGAAAAAGACAAAAAGCTCCTCATACAAGTTATTCAAGATATGCTCAAATTTGTATATAGACGAATCCTCATCACCTCAAATGTCAATGCGATTAAAGAAGATATCTTCAAAGCTTGTTCTTCGATTTATCAGAAAAAATTAACCAATCTTTTTCCAGAATTTGAAGAAAGCGAAAAAGAAATTTTTGAAACGAGCTTAAAAAGTTTGAGTGCTGGAGATAAATATACAAAAAGCACCTTAGCCCTCTACCATGTGCTTAACGAAAAACAATATAAAGAACACCCTAGTATTTATTTGGATAGTTGCCATGTGGAGCATATCCTCCCAAAAAGCTTTCATGATTACGATTCTTGGTCTGAAGAAGATCATAGTACTTATGCCAATTCTTTGGGTAATTTAATATTGTTCGAAAAAAAGGTGCATATCAAAGCAGATAATGATTTTTTATTAAACAAACAAGAGCTTTACAAAAATTCAGAAATATCAGATGTCTTAGAAATAGCCCAACAAAAAAAATGGACACCAAAAGAAGTAGAACTTCGACTTAATAAGATCCACAAAAGATTATCCGATTTTATCTTTAATTAAAATATCAATCAAAAAACCACCCCATATTATGTGAGGTGGTTTTTATTTTTGGATTGTTATCTATTTATAGAGGTTTTCCATCGTTATTTCTCTCAGGGACAAAAGCATATTCAGGAGGTGAGGTAAAGGTGAATTGGAAATCTGTAATATCATTATCAAAATCAATGGCAAGAACATCAATAGAATCTGAAGATGTATCCTGTTTAAAATATAGTCTTTGTGCAAGTTTGTCTCTAGCAATAACACTCATAGGATAATATGCTATCTTATTTTTATCTGTTTCTACAGAACTATATAAAGGATTATCTTTAATATTGTTTGGAAATTCTTTATCTAGAAGCCCATGAAAAATCCCCCCATCAAAAAAATTCCCTCTAGCCCCTAATTCTTTTATTCTATTTTTAAGATCATACGCAACATTATTATCATCATAGATAAATACATCGCTACCGAATAAATACTGTTCTTGGTCAATATATTGAATTAGACTTTGAGTGGATGGATTATAGTTTTTTTCATAGGTTGATAAAATGAAAAACACACCTGTATCTTCTGTAGAATCCCATAGATAAAGATGCTCTGCTGGGGGAGAGTCTATCCCACAAGGACAGTTTGATAATGATAAAAGCATTAATAATAGAATGATGTTTTTTAATTTTTTCATAAATTCCTCTTTTTTATTGTTTATTTATTTAAAAGCTTCTTTCAGCAATAAAAACATACTCTGGGGGGGAAATAAAAGTGTGTTGAAAATCTATAGTATTATCCGTATTGATAGCAAGAACATCTATAGAATCTGTAGGAGTATCCTGTCTCAAATAAAGTCTTTGTGATAGTGTTTCCTCTGTTGTAGTTCTAGCAAGAATACTCATAGAATAGTATTCTATCTTATTTTTATCTGTTTCTACAGAACTATATAAAGGATTCTCTTTTATGTTATCTGGTACGGAGTATTTGTTTAGGAATCCTATAAATTTAGCACTATGCTGGATGTCTTGACTAACTCCTATCTCTTTTATCTTATCTTTAGTAACACTAGAGTCAAAAATGTTTACAGAATTATAAGCTACAGGATTTCGCTTGTTAATATATTCTGTCATAGTTCGATAAGTGGGATTAAAACTCTTCTTATGAAGCGACATCACGAAAAAAACATCAGGACTTCCTTCAGATTCCCATAAATAGAGATGTTCTGCTGGGTTAGGGGGCACATGACTACAATAAGCTAGGCTTATTGTTAAAAGCACTAATAATAGGATATTATTTTTTAATGTTTTCATAAATTCCTCTCTTTTTATTAAATATAGATAGTAAGCCCCTATAATTAAGGAGTTACTATCTATATTATATCATCTAATTATTTTTAGTCAAGGGATATTTCCTTATAGAGAGCAATCAAAAAACCACCCCATTATGGAGTGGTTTTTATTTTTATTAATAATAGCTTTTATGAAAACAAGACGAACGTCTTTTGACTATACTTGTGATAGATAATCACCATAACCTTCTTTTTCCATTTGATCTCGTGGAACAAATCGTAATGCTGCACTATTCATACAATATCTCAATTTTCCATTAGGCCCATCATTAAATACATGTCCTAAATGAGAATCGGCATAACGAGAACGAACTTCTGTTCTACGCATAAAAAGGACAAAATCATCTTTCTCTACAATGAAATGATCTGAGAGAGGAGTAAAGAAACTAGGCCAACCTGTTTTTGAATCAAATTTGTCTCGTGAAGAGAATAGTGGTTCTCCAGAAACGATATCCACATAGATACCTCTTTCTGCATTTTTATCATACTCATTCTCAAAAGGAGCTTCTGTTCCATCTTTTTGAGTGACTTTATATTGTATAGGTGTTAATTTTTCCTTTAATTCTTTATCTGAAGGTTTAACAAATTTAGCATATTTTTCTTCCATTTCTACATTATTGATAGATATTTCCTTCATCACATTCTCCTCTGCTAGAAAAAATTCTTGAGAAATTTGATCCCAGACTTTTCTAATATATTGATCTCTGCCAGAACGAATTCTATAAAAAGAATATTGAAATGCGTTATTCTCAGCATAATCTTGATGATATTCTTCTGCGATATAAAAAGGAACAATAGGCTGAACATCTATCACTATTTCTTTATTTGAAAAATAAGGAGATTTTGACATTTTGTCAATAAAATCAAGAGCTATTGTTTTTTGTTCATCGTTAGCTGTATAAATTGCAGCGGTATATTGATGACCTCTATCCACAAAAGAGCCAGTAGCATCGGTAGGATCTATCAAGCGAAGAAAAGCATTCAACACTTGCTTATAAGAAATAATATCAGCATCATATTCTACTCGTACCGCTTCTCTATGTGAAGTTTGACCAGCAGAAACTTGTTTATAGGTAGGATTGACCTCTGGTCCACCCGTATAACCTGATGTCACATCTAGAATACCTTCTAGTTTTTCAAGATCAGCTTCTATACACCAAAAACAGCCACCAGCTAAAATAGCAATTTGATTTTGAGCACTATATAAAACATTTGAAGTTAACATAAAAATGCTTAATAAGACAAGACTCATAGATTTTTTCATCATGCACTCTCCTTTTTGGTTTAAAATATTAACTAGCCCCTCGAGCACTCAATACCGCGAAAGGAGTATTTAATAAGATCAATAAATCTAAGCTAGGACTCCAATTCTGTATATACCATACATCAATATTCATCCTTTCTAGTCTATCAATTTCATTTCTACCACTAACTTGCCAGAGTCCTGTTAATCCAGGTTTTACCTGTGCGTATAAAGGTAATAAAGAAGCATTCAAACTTTCTATCTCGCCTTCTACAAAAGGTCTAGGACCAACAATACTCATCGTCCCATTTACTACATTAAATAATTGAGGTAATTCGTCTAAACTATATTTTCTTAAAAAAGAACCTATGGGTACAATTCTTGGATCATTTTTTAGTTTGAAGAACGTATCCCATTCTTTTTTTAATTCTTTATTGGTAGCCAATAATTGTTGTAATTTTTGATCTGCGTCCACATACATAGTACGGAACTTCCAAATTTTGAATTTTTTACCATCTTTACCTATTCTTTCGTGGCTATAAAAAGTAGGTCCTGGTGATAATATTTTTAATAAAATAGTAATAATAAAAAATAGGGGACATAATAGAAGTAAAAAAATCACACTAAGGATTCGATCCATGAGAAATTTAATTAATTGGGATAAGTGAGAATTTAATTGATTTTCTAAAGTCAACATGAACAATCGCTCTGAAAATAAATAACTACCTTTATTGCCTGTTATGTTTTTATAAGAAAGCATATATAGTTTTCTATAATGGCTATATAAATAAGATATCAATTGAGCATCATGAGCTAGGGCATCTTCCACGATAAAAACTGTTGCATAAGGAGGTATCTCTTTAATATCATTATATATAGGCAACTCTTTTGTTAAAAACGACACTTCTTTTTGATTGCTATTTTCTATGAGAAACCCAATAGGGGTAAAACCTAAATAAAAATCTTTATAAAAATCATATGCTATTTTAAGAGTCTTCTTAAAATCTTCTTCTTTACATATTAAAACAACAGGGGTTCTCCAAAAAGAAATATTAAATAATACTTTTTTTAGAATAACTCTGTATATAGGCAGTATAAAAGATAAACAAATAAATAATAATAGAACGACTATTCTACTCATAAATGGTAATAAATCATTGAAGTTAAAAAGAAACAAATAACAAATAAGACTAGTAACTATTAAAGATTTCCATATTATTAATAGCTCTTCCCAAAAAGATCGTCTTTTTTGATAGAGATTATTCCAAATAAAAACTATGATTGTGATTATTAAGAATATAAAGGTTTCGGGTAAAAAATAGGATTGCGTAGAAAAACCTGGAAAATCAATATTATAAAGAAATTCCGGTAACATATTTCTAACACACACCGCAAGAAACATACTGGTCAAATAGGCGAAACTATCGCAGCCTATCAATAATAGATTTTTAATAATAGAATAAAAAGGGAAATCTACTTTTGTTTTTGTCATTTTAGCCTCTATGCTAATTAATTAAGTGTATAAAGAATCTTCTATTGTGTTTTGTTCTTCTATAATTGCTTTAGATGCTTTTAATTCTTCATCCTCTTCTCGTGCAACAGACAATACTGTCAACTCATCATCAATTTTCATCACTAATAATTGAGATGCGTAATTGGTAATTTCAGAACATTTTAAAGTTGCTCTTTGTCCTAATTTACTCACTACAAACACAGTGTCATCTTCTTGTACATAAGCAAAATCAGCTACATATTCACCTTCACGTAGTGTTACTAATTTGTACCCTTTACCACCTCTGTTATTTAACTGAGAGAAATCTTTGGAGCTGACTCTACGTCCACGTCCAATTTGTGTTACAAAGAATACTGTTTTTTCAGGCTCATCCACTGACATTCCCACGACAGAGTCTAGCTCACCTTCGACACGGATAGCTCTTTCACCCATAGCTCCTCTATTATGAGGAGTAAATAAACTTTCGTTTAATTTGAATCCTTTACCTTTTCTTTTAACGAATAATAGTACATCGTTACCAGATGTTTTTTTGGCAGTAATTAGGGTATCTTCAGGTTTTAGTTTAAGGGCAATAACACCAGCACGAGAAATATTACTGAAGAGGCTGAGAGGAATACGGACACCTTGTCCAAATTTGGTTGCGAACACAACATAATTATCTTCTCTAAATTCATTCACAAACATTACCGCAGCAATATTACCTTCCATAGCTTCTAAACGAGCAACACTATTGACGTGACGCACTTGTGAGCCACTATCTGAACCACAAATTTCATATCCTTTAATAGAGAAAGCTTTACCATTTGAGGAGAAGAAGAGGATGGTATCTTTAAGATTGCAAGAAGCTGATGCCATTATGTGATCATCTTCAGCTAATTTTCTTCCACCTGTGGCATTACCAGTACGCTTACTTCCTCTACCCATGGTTTTATTTGATGGATCAATTTCCACAAACAAATATCCTTGATAAGAAATAGCAATGTGCATAGGTTTGTTTTCTATAAATTCTTCATTATCGAGTTGCTCAGCATCGGTACTACCAAAATGAGTTCTTCTATCATCGCCAAGATCTTTACACATGTCATCAAGTTCTGTTTTAATGAGAGCATCTCTTAATTGTATATTTTCGAGTAACTCTCTAAGTCTTTCTATGATTGCTTCTAATTCAGCTTTTTCTGTAGTTAGTTTTTCTACTTCCATAGAAGTAATTCTTTGTAATCTCATTTCTAAGATTGCTTTAGCTTGAAGTTCAGAAAGAACAAAGTTTTTTATCAATGATTCTTGAGCTGCTTTTGCATCTGTAGAAGCACGAATTACTTTTATCACTTCATCAATAGAAGCTTGTGCAATCAACAAACCATCAACAATATGCAATCGTTCTTCTGCTTTTCTTTTTTCGAATCTATGTCTTCTATCGGTAACAGTTCTTCTATGTTCTGCAAAAGAACAGATCAACTGTTTTAAAGTCATTAATTCAGGTCTGTTTTTAATCAAAGAAACCATATTAACAGACACATTGATTTCTAAACGAGTTTCTTTATAAAGAATTGATTTGATTTTGTTGGCAATACTCTCATCGCCAGTTTTGCCCATCTCAACAACAACACGCATACCAGCTTTAGAAGATTCATCACGAACCTCTTTAACATGTCTGAGTGTGTTTAGATATTTACTTTTTTCATCAGCAATAAGCATCACTATTTCGGAAACAATACGAGATTTAATAGTTTGATAAGGAATTTCTGTAATAATTAAGGATTGTGTTTTGTCTTCCCATTCTATAGTACCAGCGACACGTATAGATCCTTTACCTGTTTGATAGATAGAAGCAATATTTGATCTATTCGTAATACGTCCACCTGTTGGGAAGTCAGGACCTTGAACATGTTTCATCAATTCTTCAACACTAATATCGCTATCGTCTAAATAAGCTGAAGTTGCTTGAACAATCTCTCTCAAATTATGAGGTGGTATTCCTGTAGAAAACCCAACAGCAATACCTTCTGTACCATTACAAAGAAGTTGTGGAAACATACCTGGCAATACAGCTGGTTCTTCACTCGTATCATCATAAGTAGCTTTGAAATCAACCGTATCTTTTTTGAGATCTTCTAAAATATAATGTGATACTTTAGAAAGTTTTAATTCTGTATAACGCATCGCTGCAGGTGGATCATTATCAATAGAACCAAAGTTACCTTGACCAATAATAAGAGGATAACGAGTAGAAAAGTCTTGTGCTAAACGAACAGCAGCATTATAAACAGAAGCATCACCATGGGGGTGATACTTACCCAAAACATCACCGACCATATGGGCAGATTTACGCATTTTTTTATCATGATGAATACCTAATTCACTCATAGAATATAATATTCTTCTGTGTACTGGTTTCAAACCATCACGAGCATCAGGAATAGCTCTTCCTGTAATCACACTATAAGCATAATTCAAATATGATGTTTCTAGCTCATTCTCAAAATAAGAGGTGATTACCCCTTTATTATTGTTCTCTAAACTCATGAAAACTCCCTTGTTATAACATTTCAGACCTTTGTATATTATACCATGATTATCTAAAAAAAACAATTTATCGTATCAAATCAAAAAAGACTATCCATTACGAATAGCCTTTTTTGTTTATTGTTTTTATATTTTTTATTCTATTGGTGTTGTTCTATTAATAAAATTATTATTGTTCATGATTGTATCTAAAGAAGAGGTGTCTAAATAGCCCCAATGATATTCAGGATCCCACGGTTTTGTAGAGAGTAAACCATTCACCACTCCACTATAAGCTCTATTAATCCCCTTTGATTCATGAACCATCACAGGAATCTCAATACGTCTATTCTTAAAAACCCAATTACCTTGAAACCAATAAATACCATATTTATTTTCTTTATCTTCTGTAGGGATAGGCGTGTAATAGATAGCATAATCATGAGGATTGTGAGGTTTTTCTATGGTTTTTCCATGAGCATAGCCCCATATTCTTTGTCCATTCTTATCTATTTTTGGAGTTCCATCAGGATTCTTGACGCATTCTTTATAGATAGTAACTTTACTCCCTACTGCCATTCCAATTATTCCTAAAGTAGGACCAGCTATTTTACTAGCAATTGGAGAAAGTTCCCATGTTTCAGAATCTTTACCACCAGTCATTTTTTCTAAAAAGGTAGGTATAGTAATATTTTTTACATTCATCCAATCAATATCCGTAGCTTTTTCAACACCAGTTTTAGTCATCCTTAGTGTTGTAGCAAAATTTTCTTTAGCTAGCACACCATAAAATAAATTATCTTTTTTATAGATAGCTTTACCTATATCCGTAGAAGAAACAAAAGCATAAGTTTTTCCACCATGACTTAAAATAGCATCATTATCAAAACTAGAAACTCCAGCAATTTTACCGGATACCCTATTTCTCCATAATTTATCATAGTTAGGAATGATGATATTAATTAAATCAGTCCAATCAATATTCACAGAATTGGCAACACCTATTCTTGTAATGCTGAGAAAGTCTGTAATAATTTCTTCTGCTACTATGCCATAATAAACTTCTTTATCTAACTCATCTTTTTTATAGATAGCTTTACCTATATCCATAGAAGAAACAAAAGTATAAGTTTCCCCATCATAACTTAGAGTAGCATTATTATCAAAACTAGAAACTCCAGCAGTTTTATCTGATACTCTTTCTTTCCATAATTTATTGTAGTCTAGAGGAATTGTAGTAATATCAATTATAACACTCCAATTAATAGTAGAAGAATCTGTAACACCAGTTTTAGTCCTGTTTAGTGATATAGTAATATCCTCACCAGCTATTACACCGTAATAAACTTCTTTATCTAACTCATCTTTTTTATAGATAGCTTTACCTAGCTCAGAAGCAGAAACAAAAGTATAAGTTCCCTTATCATAACTTAGAGTAGCATCATTATCAAAACTAGAAACTCCAGCAATTTCACCTGATACTCTATCCTTCCATAATTTATTATAGTCTGTGGGATCATATCCTGGAGTTAATCTATCTGGATCAACACCAAGAAGATCTATATAAGTTTCTGAATAGAGATAGTCCTTGTAGTTGAGGGTTGTCGTATCCATATCTTCTTCCCAAAGCTTAGGGTCTGAAATAAAAATGTCTGTATCTATTCTTTTTAAGCCAAGAATCCGCTCTACAGGACTATCAGCAAGTGCATCGATAATAAGGACTTGATATTCTTCAGGAGTATCTTTTAAAGTCTTTGTGATTTTGTAAACACCTGCTGTAGTTTGTAATGGTTCTCCTGTTTCAAGAGAATAATTTCCTGATTTAATATTAATAAAATTCTCATCAATTTTGAACTGAGAAAAAGCAGTGTTGTTGAAATCTGGGACTTCAGCACTATTGTAATATCCATACCATGCGGTGGCTGTCAATTCGCCATTTTCTACAGGTTTTGCGATGATAGAGCATCCTAAAAATAAAAACATCATTGGTATTATAAAATATTTTTTCATTGATTTTCCTTATATTTAATTGATTTTTGACTACTCTGTTTTAGAACAAGACACCTACACTAAAGCCCCAAATAAAAGCATGTTCGATATATAGTCCTTGTGGAACAGGTAAAGGAAAACCTTCATCATCATAAATAACATCTGGTCTATAAGTATAGCTCACATGATATCCTAGATTTAATCCAAAGGTGATAGCGTTATATTTATTAAAATTATAAATCGATTTAATATCTAGTTCTATCCCAACAATCACAAGGCTACTCATTAAATCCCCAAAACGAGGAATAGTAGGGAGATCAAAACTCATCCCACCATTAATCAATGTAGACCAGCCTACGCCTTGTTCTGTTCTATAATCAAAAGCATACTGAGATCCCCCTAACAACAATCCCCAACGAAATTCGTTGAACATAGGAAATATGGCAGTATATTCAGAAACCACAGGTGTAGAAATACGAAATTGAATAAGAGAGTTGTATTTTGTTTTTCCAACTCTTTTACCAGCATAAAAATCCAAAGTGGTGGTACTCAAAAACAAAGAAGAATTTTGATAAACATTAAAACGATGAGCAGCACCCAAACGAGTAGAAATCCCTATACTGTGGGGTTGATAAACATAAGGTTTTTTTTGTGGCTCTTGAGTCGTGGTTTTTAAAGCATCCACAGATTCTTGTGTGTACCCCAAAGAAGCGGTAAAAAATATCATTAATATGGCTATTCTCACTATTAATTCTCCTATAAAAACAAAATGTTTCCTATACCTAATTTTTTACTAAGTATATGACAATATTATTAGGGTATGTTTTGTTTAAAAAGATTTATTTTAAACAAAATACATTTTATTATTACATATTACCAACGATTTATCAAGCTTACTTCAACAAATAGGCATCATTCCAAAAATTATATTCTAAAAATAGTGCTTCTCTAAATAATATTTTCATCTCCTCCTGATAAGAAGGATAATCTTGAGCAAAACTTTCTAAATATTATTATACTAATCAGTGAAATTGTATTGTAATAAATTTAAAAGGTTGGTTTTATGAAGAAATTTGATATATGGCAGAAATTATTTAACAAAAAAATAAAATATTATATCCCTTTTATTTTTATTGTTTTGTAGATTTTTATATTAAACATCTTTCAGTACCCCTATGACAGATGCTTTTTTCTTGAGATGGGTTGATGATTTTTTTTATACAAGGTTGGATTTTAGATAATATAGCTCGCTATTATGAAGTAGAATCTGTTAATTTTATAGATAAAACAACTGGAAAAACATATAGAGAACAGTATCTTTCAGGTGAGTTAAAAGTGTTATAAAAATCAAAAAAGGCTATCTTTAAAAGGTAGCCTTTTTTTATACTGTTATTAAATGCTTTTTAACAAATAAGCATCATTCCAAAAATTATATTCTAAGAACAAAGCCTCTCTAAATAATTGTTTCATCTCCTCTTGATAAGAAGGGAAATCTTGAGCAAAACTTTCTAAATATTGTTTTTGTTTTTGTAGCCATTCTTGTACTTCTGAGGTACAATTTGCCTCGAACCAATATTGATACTTTATATTATCAAATTTTTTAGCAGAAAAATGTTCGCCTAAGTAGACATACAACCACGGACACGCCATGATACTAGCATAGCCCACAGGAATAGCTTTGCTAGCAGTGTGATATAAAATAAAATTACTATAATTTTTAAAAGCTGGGGTCAGGGTGTTTTTTTGAGAATATTCTGGTCTAACAGTATAATGCCCATGCACTCTTTCTTGTTCTTTAAAGCTAGCGTCTGCTGATTCTAAAAAGAATTTTAATTGATCTGTATTTTCTGATTTCGCCATTAAATAAGCGTTCGCTCTCGCATAATCATTGAGATAATGAATATCTTGTTCTATATAATAATAAAATTTTTCATCCGTCAAAGATCCATCAAACATCTCTTGTATAAAATCCATAGAAACAATTTTTTGGATAATATCTTGAT
>CAMRBT010000020.1 GCA_947040475.1 uncultured Brevinema sp. | reverse complement strand
CGAAGATTTGTTAATTTATAAAAACACAGTGTGTTCAAAAAAAGACAGATAGCATTATACTACCTGTCTTTTTTTAAACATAATGTTCTTTTATAAGATACTCTTATTTAAATTCTGGAAGAAGTTTAAATACAACAAGAATATGACAAAGACCAGCTATAACACCGTATCCTATCAACATATAAGGAATGAATTTCCCTTTGAAAGGAGAGTATTCAATTTCACCATATTGTTGACGGACTTTTAATACCATTAAAGATGGAACAATAACAGACCAAATAACAGAGAACAATCCTGCCCAAGCAATAGCACCTATAAATCCTTCAGGAAAAAAGATACCACCAATTAACGGAGGAACAAAAGTAATAAGAGTAGTTTTTCCTCGTCCTACAGGGGAATCATCAAATTTAAAGAGATCTGCTAAATAATCGAATAAACCTAAACCTGCTCCCAAAAAGGAAGTAGCAATAGCAAGAGATGCGAAAGTATCTAAAGCTCTAACAATCAATCCACTAGAAATACCAACATTAGCAGTTTGAATTAAAGCTCCAACATTACCACCTGAGGCAATAACTACTTTAAAACCATCTCGTGAAATATTTCCACTGGCAACAAAAATCCAAATACAATAACAAGCTAAAGCAATTAATGTTCCATATATTAAACATTTATTAATACTGATTGGATCTTTACCAAAATACTTCACTAAACTAGGCACACTACCATGAAAGCAAAAAGACGTTAAAAATGTTGACACTGCTGCCCACAAATAGAGTATATTTCCATTTTCATCAAAGACATTAGTTATGCTAATAGTAGGAAACAAACCACCCATAGAAATAAAAAAAGTTACTACCATAATACCCATCATAATAACAGATGTTTTATCAACTAACCATGTACTAGCCCAAACACAAGTAATCAGTACCACGGCAAACAGTAAGCTAGCTATTCTTCTATCTATATTAAATCCACCTATTGCCTCAAAAAGATAAGAAACCATTGAGCTTCCGCCACTAATATAAGCATATACCAAAATATAAAGAACAAAAGAAATTGAAAGTCCATTAATAATACTCCATTTTGTCCCTAGAGTAGCTTTTACAAGAGAGTGAAAACTAGCACCTGGTTCAAAATGCATATTCACTTCTAAAATAGCCTGACTAGAACGAAGCATACAAAAGCATGTTAAAAGTAAAAGAATAGAAGCCCAACCAATCCACATACCAGCAGAAACTGTAGGTAAAGCGAGCATACCTGCTCCAATTGCTGTGCCCGCTACAATCATCGTACCACCAAAAATCGATGGCTTTGCTAATGATTTAGACATAGTACCCTCCTAGATATTTATATAATTATATTTGAATTTTTCTTTCTCTATAATTAATCAAGCTTATTATAACATATAGTACCAAAAAATTAAAGAGCACTCCAAAGAATAGTTTTATTTGTGTTTCTCAGGATAATAACTATATTGTTTTAGATATTAGGCTCTAGTGATAATCTCGGTAGATGAGCATAATTTTGTCTTATATCATTCTTCTGTTCTGTTTTTTGATAAATTCTAAAAGGAATAGTTTCACATTTTGCCTCACTGATCATGCTATGAAAACTCATTTTATCATTAATTTTAACCAATTTATCATATTCAAAAGCTTCTTCTAATTTGTCAAAATCACAATCTCCCACATCAGCGATGAGATATAATTCCTTTCCTATATCACTTAGAGAATAACTAGAAAAATTAAATTTATCAGATGTAAGAGCCTGTTTTCCTAATGATAACACATCCTCTTTTCCTAAAGGAAAAGCCCTGTTTCCCAAGAGTAAACCAAGATGTTCTAAATGTTGTAAATCTAGAGGGTGAAGCACATTATAGATATTAGGTATCATGAGATTACCTATCACATAGGGTAGTATTTCATTAAAAATATTCGCATCTCTCGTGGATAAAGTTTTAACAAATTCCATCGTACGAATAGAGATAGTGTGAGGATTTTGCATTTCCTGTACTAATATTTTAGCCCAAAGATTTTGGAGTTTAGCTCTCCTCATATCATCAGAATATTTATCCCAATAGGGGAGAAACTCTTCATTCAAATAATCTGTATCCACACCTATAACCATATCTTCTAACTTTATATTTTTATTTTCTAATTCTTCTAAAACATAATCCAGTATTTTTTCCTGTCTTATTTCTTTAAGTGCCTCTTTACGAGTTGCAGCTCTAATTCTAGGATCTTCTATCTCATTAAAATAAACTATTTCATTTTTATCAATATCAAAATATGCCAGTTTATTATCAATATCTTCATTGTATTGTTTGATTTGTTGCTCAGAAAGAGATGCGTGGAGTTTTATTTTTTGTTCAGATATATATTTACGATGAGCTTGTTTTAAAAAAAGATCTCCAAGTATAGGTATAGCTCCAAGCCCATTCCCTATTTGGGTTAAACCTTTATTAACATCTGCTTTAACCACTATTTTTGTATTATCATCCATATTCATTCCTCTTAATAATTAACTAACTACATCATAACATATAGCACCAAAAAATTAAAGAGTACACAAAAAGTTTTAAACGCAAAAAAAGACAGATAGCATTATACTACCTGTCTTTTTTTTGAACATAATGTTCTTTTGTTAATTTTAATCTTCTCTAATTACAAATGGGAATCGTTTTCGGATTCCAGCATAAGCTGTTGGCACAACGAGGAGCGTAAAGAATGTAGAAAGAACTAATCCTCCAATAACTGAGGTTGCAAGAGGTGCATAAGTATCTCCACCTTCTCCAAGCCCTAAAGCCATTGGGAACATTCCTAATATTGTTGTAAAGGTAGTCATACACACAGGGCGAATTCTTCGGACTCCTGCAATAATTGCAGCTTCATCTTCGGGGACTTTTTGTGCTAATAAGGTGTTGATATAGTCGATTAGAACAATACCATTATTAATAACGATACCCACCAGAATAACCACACCGATTGCCGAATAAACATTTAATGAATGTCCTGTTAAAAACAATAAAATCATAGATCCTAAAGCTCCAAAAGGAACAGAAATCATAATAACTAAAGGAGCAATATAAGATTCAAATTGTGCTGCCATCAATGCATAAACTATAAAAATAGATACAAAAAACGCCAATAATAAGGACATCATACTTTCTGCTGTTTCTTCTGCATCACCTTTGAAAACAATGCTGGTACCAGAAGGGATAAACATTTTTTCTGATATTACTTGTTGAATTGCAGCTACAGCACCAGTCACATCTTTTTCAAAAGCACCTGTTGTCGCTGCTTTAATTGTTAAGACACGAATGGAATCCGCTCTTTCGATCTCTGCAGGACCTAAACGTTGTGTTGCTTCTACTAAGGTTCTAAAAGGTACTGATTGTCCTGAAGGAACAGGAATGTTAAGATTTAATAAGGAGTCAATAGAAGTTCTATCCTCGTCTCTAACACGTACCCGTGCATCAATATCATTACCAGTAGTGCCTAAGATTGTGGTCGCTACACGTCCACCAAAAGCAGTACGAATTGAATTGAATAAAGTAATAGGAGAAAGTCCAGCTTGTGCTAGGGCAATTCTATCAGGTTTTAATACAACTTCAGGAACACCACCATCAGAGGTGTTTCTTGGGTTATCAATCCCTTCAATGTCCTCAAGTATTACCAGTAATTGCTCAGAGAGTTTTTCACTAACTTCTAAGTCGTTTCCTTGGATTTGAATCTCAATAGGTTCTCCACCGGATCCACCACCCATACCACCACCAACAGAAATATAACTTTTGACAGGATATTTTGCTAGGATAGGTCTTACTCTATCAACAATTTGATTAACGGTTTCATCTCTATCGGCACGAGAAGTAAGAGTTACTCTCATTTTAGATTTATGATCTAAAGAAGCTCCAAAATGACCTTTACTATTTTTTACTTGTAAACCAATAAGTTCAAGATCTTCACCTATGGCATCTCTGAGTTCTTTTAAGATCTCACGAGAAAGTGCTTCGTTATATTGGTATTTAGTACCTAAAGGGTAAGTGAGATTGACAGTAAATTGTCCATCATCATTTGTAGGCATATATTCTTTTGCTGAAATCATCGTAAAAAATACTAAGAGAACAATAACCGCTATATTTCCCCCATAAACTACTAATTTTTTATGGGCTATACACCACTCTAAAGCGTGTTTATAAGCAAAGTCAACATCATGAAGAATTCTATCATTAAAACGCATGTTTTGTCTTTTGTATTCTGGAATAATTTCTTCTTCGCTAGAATCAAAACCTTCCATATGAACTTCTTTAATTAAGATAGAACAAAGCATAGGAACAAGAGTAATAGAAATTAATAAGGATGCTAATAAACCAACAACAACAGTAATAACAAGATCTCTAAAAAGTTGTGCCATCATCCCTTCGACAAATAAAATCGGCAGGAACACAGCAATTGTCGTAAAAGTCGATGCCGTTATAGCCAACCCTACTTCTTGAGCACCATTAATAGAGGCATTAATTTTTCCTTGTCCTTCGGCTCTATGTCGAAAAACATTTTCTAACACCACAATGGACGAGTCAACCATCATTCCTATTGCTAAGGTTAATCCAGCCATAGAAATAATATTAAAACTAGTATCAGCAGCTAACATAGCAATAAATGTTGTAATGATAGAAGTTGGAATAGAAAGTCCTATTACTAATAGTGATCTCCAATCCCAAAGGTAAAAGAAGATAATTAATAAAGCAAATAAGCCACCTTGAAAAGCTGAAGAAGTAACATTAGCCATAGATTCATTAATTTTTTCTGCAGTGTTGTACATTTCTGAAATTGTTACAGAAGGAGGAAGTGTTTTTTTGAGTTCTATAAGATGTTCTTGGACTAATCTCTCTACTTCAACAGTATTAGCACCTGAAGACTTAGTGATCTCAATAACAACAGCACCACGTCCTCCTAAAACAGGAGATTCGTCTTCAATACCAGGACCTGTAACAAACATAAGCGAATTATCTTCGTTACCGCCATAATAAACTTCAGCAATATCTTTGAGTAGAATAGGAGATCCTGCTCTATAGTCAATAACTATATTTCTGAAATCTTCTAAGTTTTTTAGTTCTGCATCAGTACGAATACCAAACTTATAAGCCCCTTGATAAACATAACCACCAGCAGTAGACACATCATTTGCACCTACTATTTGGGCTACTGTTTCAGCATCAAGGTTGTAGGCTTGTAGTCTATTTTGAGTTAATTCCACATGAACTTCTGTTTGAATACCACCAGACACATCAACCTGACCAACGCCAGGAATTTGTTCTAATGATTTTTTAATTTGATTTTCTGCTAGATCGTAAGCTGTAGCTAAGTCATCAATACCAGCCATCAACAATCCCATAACAGGAATCATATCTGTAGAAAATTTGAAAATTTGAGGAGAATCAGATTCATCAGGAAGATTGTTTCTAATAATATCAATTTTTTCACGAACATTAAACATAGCTTGATCTAAATCAGATCCCCATGCAAATTCTAAACGAACCGTAGAATTACCTTCCATTGATGTTGATGTAATCTCATCAAGGTCTTCTACCGTAGAAAGAACATTTTCTAAAGGTCTGGTGACAGATACTTCTACCTCTTCAGGTCCAGCACCTGTATAATCAGTACTAACTGTCAATACAGGGGATTCAATATCTGGTAAAAAATCCACAGGTAATTTTAGGGAAGCAAATACTCCTACAGCCATAACTATAGATAGGAGCATAGACATAGCAACTGGTTTTTTAACCGATGTTTCTATAATAGACATTTCTAGCTCCTTTTATTTTTTTCTTCTATTTTTTTTAGGTTTTGTTTTTTCACCATCTATAACATTTGTTTCAGATGGTGGTTCTGTAGCATTTGTAACTTCTGAAACTTGTGGTAAAGGTCTAATAGGTGCACCATCACTTAAGTATTCTCTACCAAACACTATCATTTCATCACCTTCATTAATTCCAGAAGCAATTGCCACTTGATCTCTATAACGCAAAGAAATTTCAACAGGTGTTAGAACTGCAATCTCATCTTTATTAACAAAAATAGCATCTCCACCTTCTTTTGTTTTTGCTAATGCTGATTCAGGGACAACATAAACATTTGTCGCTTCTTCAATAAAAACAAAACTTTCGGCAAAAATCCCAGAAAACAATACATGATCTTTATTGGGAATATCAGCTCTTACGGTAAGAGATCTCGTTTCGGGATTGAGAGAAAGATCACGTCTTGTGATTTTTCCTTCAAAAATACGATTTGGAATAGCTCTTGTTTTAAAATATACTTTTTGTCCAACTTTCACTTCTGGAGCAGAAGATTCAGGCACTTGGATAACAGCTTCTAATTTGTTGATATCACCAACCATAGCAACAGGAGTTCCAACAGTAACGTCAGCACCTTCAGATACTAAAATACGAGTAACAACACCATTAACAGGACTTGCCACAGGTGCTGCTGCATAACGAGCACCGACTTCAAATCTATCAATAGAAACTACTGATTGATTTCGTCTCACTGATTCACCTTCGTATCTGTTAAAACGTAAAACTTTACCAGTTACAGGAGAAGTCAAAGAAACTTCGTTGTCCGCTTTTAATTCGCCGTATAGGTCCAAAAAGCGTTGTAAAGAACCAGCTGCTGCTTTTTGAACAAGAACGGTAGTTCTATTGTCCACTTCTTTTTTGTCTACTTTTCTATTTGATAAGATTCTATAGGTCGCTAAACCTACAGCGGCTAATATAATAATTATTATAATTATTTTTGATTTAGATATATTCATTAAACTGATATCCCCTTATGCTGTTTTTTATTATTAATTTTTTATTCCATGTTTTCTTTATTTTGTATCTTTTCAACTTCTTCTATGAAAGAAGGAAGATCATTGATAGCCTGTTGTAGAATTAGTTTAGCATTTAATTCATTATATACAGATAATAAAAGATTTCTTTTAGCATCAACATAATCTACTTGAGCTTGATTTAATTCTAATATAGAAATTCTACCAAACTGATATTGTGCTTGAGCAATCTCTGAAGCTCTCTTAGCACTTTCTTCACTATTTCTAAAAGCTGTTACACTTTGTCCTAATTCTCTAATATTTAAAAGAACATTTTTAACTTGTATAATTTTTTGTTCTTCTGCATCTAATAAAGCATATTGAGATTTAACAATATTCGCTTGAGCTGCTTTTACTTGAGAGGCAACCCCTGTACCAGGTATCCATTCTAGTAATGGAATTTGTAGTGATGCAGATACTCCATAAGATCCATTATAAGCAGACTCTCCAAAACTACCTAGAGCAACATCAGCACCCCATGAAGGAGTATAGTTAAACTGGACATCTACTTTTGGTAAACGAACTGAGTTTTGTAAGCCTTTTTCACTTTTTGCATTTTGATAAGCTGTTCTCAAACTAGCTAACATCGTGTCATTAGAAAATATATATTCTAAGGACATATTTTCGTCAAATTCAGAAAAATTAATATTCGTGACTTGGAGAAGGTCGCCTTTTAATTCTACCATAACATCATATTCTGCAACGTAGCCAATATAACGATAAAAGTCTTCTTTAGAAAAAAGTCTGTTTTTTTCTGCCAGAAAATATTGTGGTTGTGCTGAATAAAATTGTGATCGAGAAAGAGAGACATCATAATCAGACACTCTACCATTATTAAAATTGATTTGTGCTTGATTTAATTGGTTTTGTAATTGTTGTAAACGTTCTAAAGTCACTTTAACTTCTTCTTGTTTTAAGAATTGATCGTAGTAACGAATCGTCGCTTCATAGACTACTTCTCTCATTTTATTTGAATAGGTATTTTGGGTGTTGAGATAATTTTCTTTTGCGATACGATAGGAATAAAGATCTGCGAAACCATTAAAAACAGTTTTTGATAATACGATGGAAGGCACTTTTATATCCATGGTAAACCCTTCTCCCGTTGCTGCAATATCATTCGCATTTTGAGAAGTCGTAAAGAGATCACGGAAACTTGCACTAATACTAGTGGATAAATTAGGGACATAAAAATCCTGTATAGATCCTGTATAGAGTGCTTGAGTGCTGTCTAGATCTTTTTTTGCTTGAGCCAGTTCCAAGTTATTTAATACAGCCATATTAATAACTTCGTTTAAAGTCCATTGGTTTGTTTGTCCTGCTGTTTCAAAGGTAGCATTATTTTCTAAATTAGCAGCTTTTTTGAGCAAAGTATCCATATCATAAATTTCTTGATTTGGAAACAAAGATCTAGGCAATTCTTGAGAATATATATTAATATTCATCAAAATCATACTGAGTAAAAAACTATTAAGTAAACATTTTAACATTACATTTCTCCTATTTAATAAGTGACACATTTTATATTTTTCATCTATTAATATAATAAGATATTTTCTTTATAAAAAGATTCGATTATTTATTTATTATTTATTTTTAACTAGATTGATAAAACAATTCCCTCTATCCACATAAGAACTAAATTCATCAAAGGAAGTTCCTCCTGGAGAAAGAAGAATTACATCTTTTTCCTTTGCATAAATCAAAGATGATTCAAAAGCTTCTTTCATTGTCTTGCAAAGAATACACTCAGAGTCTTGCCACACTTGGGCTAACTCTTCTGCTAATTCTCCAAACACAAAAACTTTTTTGGCTTTTTGTTTTATGGTATCTTTAATCTCACTAAAGTCCATTCCTTTGGAACGACCTCCAGCTAATAATAATACAGGCTTATCAAAAGCTTGTAAGGCTAATTTTATCGATTGAACCGTTGTAGCTTTGGAATCATTATAAAATGATACTCCATTTTTTGTATCCACAAATTCCAATCTATGGGCTACCCCTTGAAATTCTCTTAATGCTTTATGAATATTAGTTTTTGTAATGCCCAATGCTGTCGCTACCGCTGATACAATGATAGCATTTTGGGAATTGTGTATGCCTACAACTTTTAGTTCTTTAGTATCAAAGAACAATTCATCTTCATTATAAAGACCTTCTTCTTTATAATACCAATCTGTTTTTTCTATTAATGAAAAGTATTTGATATCACCCTTAATCTCTTTAGAAAAAGAATAAGTATAATCATTATCTTTGTTTATAAGAGCGAGATCACTAGCATTTTGATTAGCAAATATTTTTTTTTTGATTAATGCATAATGATCCATGCTATCATACCTATCTAAATGATCTGCATGAATATTAGTAATCACAGCAATCTTAGGATGAAATTGTTGTATGGATTCTAGTTGAAAGCTCGATAATTCTACAACAAAAATATGATTTTTATAAGAATCATCTGCATACTCAAAGATAGGTATTCCTATATTTCCTACTAATACCACAGGTTTTTGGGTGGCTATCACATCACCTATCCATGTGGTTACTGTCGTTTTGCCATCTGTTCCTGTGATAGCAACATATGTTCTATAGGGAAATTCTTGATAAAAGTATTCAATATCGTTTAATATCTCTATTCCTAAGGATAAAGCTTTTTGAATCAAAGGGATAGATCTAGGAACTCCCGGACTAATAAATATCTTTTGTATAGCATATTTGTCTAAGAGCGATTCGTCTTGACCACCTAGTTCATTGTAGATAACTCCGTGTTGAGATAACTCTTGTATCATCTCTTGTTGATTTGAAGTATTTTGTTGATCGACAATAACAAGCTTTTCTTGTTTTTTTTGTAATAAATAATGAGCTAACAAATAAGAGGTTCTGTTAGTAAACCCCAAAATTAAATACATCTGTCTTCCCCAACAATAATGACAATATAGTTAAAGTATAGTATACTATTCCTAAAAAAGCAATAAGATTCTTTATTTTAGCGTCTATAAACATTGATTTTTCAGAAAATATCCCCTATAATACCTTATATAAAACTGTTATATTTGAGGGTGAAAATGGCAAAGAAAATGATTTTAGTCATTGATGACGAAGAAAATATCCGTAGTGGGATTATGTTTGCCTTACAAGAAGAAGGTTATACCACCCAAAGTGCTGATAATGGCGAACAAGGACTAGAAAAATTAAATTTATTTTTGCCTGATTTAGTGATTTGTGATGTCAAAATGCCTGGTATTAATGGCATTGAATTTCTTGCCCAAGCCAAAAAAAAGCATCCTCATATTCCTATTATTATGCTTACTGCACATGCTGGTTTAGATGATGCTATCAACGCTATGAAAATAGGTGCTTATGATTTTTTGACAAAACCTGTACACTTAGAAAAATTATTCTTGTTAATACAAAGAGCCCTATCCTCTACCAAAACTCAAAAACACACAGAGGAACTGGAACAAAGAATAGACGAGAGAAAAGGCTTTAAAGATATACTTGGTAATTCTCCTCAAATAAACAAAATGATAGATATCCTCAAGCAAGTATCCCCTACAGACGCTACGGTGTTATTATTAGGGGAAAGTGGTGTTGGTAAGGAAGTGTTCGCAACAGCGATACACGAAAATAGTGAAAGAGCTAAATCTGCCTTTATCAAAGTACATTGTGGAGCTTTACCTGAGACCTTATTAGAAAGTGAATTGTTTGGGCATGAGAAGGGGGCTTTTACAGGAGCTACTACCAAAAGACAGGGTAGATTTGAAAGAGCTGATGGGGGAACAATATTTTTGGACGAGATAGGAGATATTAGTCCTCTCGTACAGATCAAACTTCTCCGTGTCCTTCAAGAAAGAGAATTTGAGCGTGTGGGTGGCGAAGAAACTATCTCCGTTGATATTCGCATCATCACGGCAACAAATAAAAATCTCGAAGAAGCTGTTAAGAATGGAACTTTTAGAGAAGATCTTTATTATCGATTGAATGTTGTAGAAATTACAATACCACCTCTCAGAGAAAGACCAGAAGATATTCCCGAATTAGCTACAAAATTTTTAAACGATATTGCTAAAAAATATAATAAAAATATTAGTGGATTTGATACCGAGGTTTTAAAGGTCTTTTTAAAGTATCAATGGCCAGGAAATATTAGAGAACTACAAAACGCTATAGAAACAGCCGTTGTTCTCTCTACCACAGAGATCATCACCAAAGAATCTCTCCCTCAACAACTAAATAATATCTAAACAGATCAAAAATAAAGAAAGCTCCCTGTTTGCGCAGAGAGCTTTCTTTTATCAAGGCTTATACAATGCTATGAGACATCGTATTTATTTTATATTTTATTAGAGTTCTTCATCTAAATAATGGTCATGCCACGTAAGAAATCCTCTTTCTTTTAGTGTTTGTATAATCAATCTTTTACGCTCATACAAATCTTTTTCTTTGATGATGACAACTTTATTAGTTTTTATTTCTTCTCTATATTCATTAAATAAGAGATCTTGAATAATATTCGTAGCAAAGGGGTTTTTTTCTCTATAATCAAATTCTGGAGATATAAATTCTGAAAAAGGTGTTACAAAAAAGATGATGTCATAAACTCTATTATGATCTCTACAAGAACTTTCATAGTCATTAAAGAAGTGCGTCACTTTATTATCGGCAATTTTTAAATCTTTTATAGAGTCATAAGGAAAACGAGAGAGACCATTTTTGAGATAGACAGCATAATCCATATAAGATCTATCCGAAACCATCCCCTTCCCCAAGTCTAAAGCAATTTTTTCACTTTCTAATTTTTTGGTTAATATCTGTGTTTCAAATGCTATAAAGCTTTCTGGTGTATCTATTTGAAAACCTTGTTCTAGAAATTCTCTTGCAAATTCTGGTATATAAGACATTTTTAAAGTTTCTGCTAACCATGTTGCTAAGGTTGTTTTTCCAATTCCATGTGTCCCTGTAAAAGTAATGTTCATTAAATTCCTCTATTATTTACTAAGTAAATTATTTACGACATACTGAGCTATACTTTTTGTTGCCCCAGCTTTGCCCATATGAGATATACCAATAGCTCCCAATCTATCTCTTTCTTGGCTATTGTTTATTAGTTTTTCTATTTCTACAGTAACGCCAACAGGATAATTTTCTACATAGATAAAAGATTCGCCTAATAATTTGGCATTATCATCCATTCTACGCTTAGTACTTTGTGGTCCTGTCCCTTTGAATCCTATGATTGGTTTTCCTAGCCCAGCGATTTGTTCTCCAGCAGTACCAGCTAAACTGATTCCAAAAATACAGGATAAAGCTACACTATCAAACATTGTTGAAGGATAACAATATACTTTTTGAGAATTTTTTTCCCATATTGGGATATTAGCATCAGGGTTTGCACATTTCCAGCCTTTATGAAGAAAAACCTCATCGACTGTTTCTTGTGTTAAACTTCCTGCTTGTACAAAAGCCCAGTGAATAGGTGTTTTAATACTTGGCAATAAACTCAACATCATTTCTAAATTACCATAAGATTCATCTCTACTTCCAGGAAGTAATGCTATCACAGGCTCTTTAGAGGTGATTATTGGAGCTTTAGGATCTAATAAATCTTGCATTAAATTACCACAACTTTGAGCATTTATTCCATATTCTAAAAAGTCATCAGTTGTGATTTGATCTCTAGGAAAAGAGATTGTAGCATATTTTTTGATAAACTTTTTTTCTATTTTGAAATGAGCTTGTATATAATCTGATTTAGCTGTTGGTATAAAAACCATAGGAACACTTTTGTTGTTTTTTAAAGCGGGGATTGTTAAGGTCATTAATAAAAAATCCCCTACAACAATAATAATATCAAGATTATATTTACTCCACCCTTTAATCACATTTTTAAATCTAAAAGGAGTGAAAAAAGCTCCAGCCCCTAAATCTGAGAGAAATCCCCTCAAAGAACGAGTTGGAAAACCACCAGAAGGAGTCATTCCTCCTGTAAAAAAAGTAGCAAATTGTTCTTCTTCATACCAACGCCCAGAACTCACTAAAGACCCGCCCACAAATTGGAAATTTTCTAATTTGTTTTGCGTTTGTAATTCTTTTCGTATTTCTGACATTAATTTTGATGCCATTATTTCTTCAGCATAACCATTTGCGATCACACAAATATTTTTTTTCATGAAATTCCCCCTTTTAATCGTCCCTATTTTGTATTATTAAATTAGTATATAAAAGTGTATTGACATTTAGTATTTTGTAATATATTATATAGCTTATACAATATATTAAGGAAACTCATATGAAAATATCAAATCAGCCTCTCAAAATTTTAGGTATTCTCTATACCATGCCTTTTTTCTTATTGTTTTTATGTAGTATCTACTATATAGCTCTTAAAGTAGCCATAACAATACCTAATTCTATTAGTATACTACTTATTTTTTTAACGCTTATTATTATTCTATATCTCTATTACTACATAAAAACATATCATCATAATGAGGCTCTTAGTTTTTTTGTATTATTAACTGTTCTTTTTGCACCCTTTGGTGATTATATGCTTATTCCTATTATAGGATTGTTTATCACTGTTTTTTGCAATCCTATCTCTAGAAAAAATATTCTTACAAAATTTGATCGTATTGACCATTTTTGGCTAGCCTTTGTTTTGGCTACTATCATCAGCTCTTCTTTTGCTCAATATGACAAAGCTAGTGCTTTGGGAATGTCTATTGCTTTTTTTGGATATGGACTTATTTTCAAAATAATACGCTATGCACAATTTTCTAAAACAATCCTAAAACCTGCAATTTTATTATTTGCTTGGGTTATTTTTATTACTGTCGGTTTTGCTTTATTTCATTTATTTATAGATAGATTTATCATTATTTATGGGATGCTCTTAGCTTCTCAAGGTTACCCTGGTCTAGCGTCTATTTTTAGTGGGTGGCCTGCTAATACTGCTGGATTTTTAGTGGTGAGTTTTTGTATTTTATTATACAGTCTTGTGCAATATTATCACAAACTATCATCTGCTCAAAAAATCATCATCATAACAAGTATTATTATTTGTTTTATAGGGCTTATCGCTACAGAAACCAGAATGGCTCTATTATTTTTAGGAGGATTTTTTGGAGCGTTTCTCTTATGTTATCCCTTTGAAAAATTCAAAAAAATCCGCTTTATTATTATTATTATTCCTATTTTGTTAGCACCTATTCTTTTTATGTCCTCCCAAAAATGGAAGGATACTTTCACCAAACCTCTCCAACAACAAACCATTGTTGAAAGAGTCCAACAATATCAATATGGCTTAGAACTATTCGGTGATAACAATCCCTTTATTGGAGTTGGTATCATGAATTTTAGGCATTACTATAATCAATTTGGCAATCCTATTACTCAAGTACAATTTTTACATAATATTTATTTATCTATGCTCGTAGAATCTGGAATAATAGGCTTAATATTGTTCTTATTATCTATTGGTAATTTAGTGTTATTTTATTGGAAATATCTCCCTAGATTAGAGGCTTA
>CAMRBT010000019.1 GCA_947040475.1 uncultured Brevinema sp. | reverse complement strand
CGTACTGTGGCTTTGGATATTTATAATAAAATCAATATAAATTCTCATCTTACCATGGCAGAAGATCTGTTATTTTTCTTTTACTATGCTTATTTTTGTGAAAATGCCGTGCATATACCCTATAATGGCTATTATTATAATTTGACAAATCCTAGTGTTAATAGAACAGTATATACTCTAGAAAAAGCTCAATCTCACTTAAAAAACTTACAAATTGTTACCGATAAAATAAGATCTTTTGCTCAAGATCATCAAATTGATCCTCATATGTACGCTCCCATTATGCAAGAACTAGCTCAAAGTTATTTTATTAGATTAGATGAATTGACAATAAACGATAAGAATACGATTTTCCCTCTTTTGGTAGATGTATTTGGGGCTGAAATTTTATTAGATTACATTTCAGTACAGGCTCAATTTAGAGATAACAAAATTAGAGTAGCAAATGATCAATTAATAACAAAAATATTTCCTAAAAATTCTAAAAGATATAATTTTTTAAGAGCTTTTCTCATGAAAATATATTATATTATAAAGAGGGGGAAATAATGTCTAAAATAGAACGATATCAACAATTACTAAGTCCTGATATGATGTATTCACAGCAGGCAATAACACTTTTATCAAAAAAACTCCTTCCCCAAAAACGTTATGATCATGTTCTGAGGGTTTTAGATACAGCCTTAATACTTGCGAAAAAGTTTGATATTGCTGATAAAGAGAAGATTACTATTGCAGCTATTTTCCATGATTTTGCTAAAGGAATGACTAGTGATGAGTTGGCACAATATGCTTTGATTTATAATATTGATTTGGGTGAGGCTATTCCTTCTGCGTATCATGCTATCGTTGGATCTTGGATGGTATCTCACTTTTTTAATATTCACGATGAAGATATTATCCAAGCTATTTATTATCACACGACAGGCTCAACAAATTTTTTGACTAATAAAATTGGGGCAATACTATTTTTAGCCGATTATATAGAACCAGGGCGTCCCCACAAAATTGATCATATCCAACAATTTATTCCCCAAAACTTGAATAGAGCTTTGAGAGAAGTAGTTAAAAGCAAAGTTTGTCGTACTATTCATCAAGATAAAAAAATAGATAATCATAGCATTAATTTTTATCATTATTTATTAAAAGAAGAATAAATAAAAATATCTAAATCTTGTATCATTTAGAACGATAATATATAATATATACAATAAGGAGTCTCACACTATGAAAAATTTATTATTTATGATACTATTATTTCCTGCTATTATTTCGGCACAGGAGTACGGGGATATAAATGCAAGAAAAAAAGTCATTGTAGCACGTTTTGAAACACCTTTTAAAAACAAAGTTTTTGCTCAATTTGGACAGAAGATGGCAGATGCTGGGTATCATGTAACCGTGATAACACCAGATAAATTTGTTAGCCCACCAATAGGGACACTTACTGTTTATGGAGAAGGAGCTTTGAGAGGAAAACCTTGGGATGATGTTTTAAGAGAGTATATCTCTAAAAATATAGATGCTATTTATGTACACACTTGTAAAGTAGATGGTCTCCCTCCAGTGGCAAAAGGGGTTGATGTTATTTCAGCGGCATCGACTGATAATAACGTTGAACAGACTGTTAAAAATCTTGTATCAAGAGCAATGGCAAAATTAAAATAATCCTATAAAAATCAAAAAAAAACTCACTAATTAAGTGAGTTTTTTTTATAAATAAAAATAGGTATTGAATGGAGATCAAATCTATGATATAATATATTTATATATACTAAGGAGTTATATTATGAGAAAAATCTTATTTATGATGTTATTGTTTCCTGTTCTTATTTCAGGACAAGAATATGGAGATGCAAATGCTGCTAAAAAAATTGTTGTGGCACGTTTTGAAACACCTTTCAAAACTGATGTGTTTACACAATTTGCACAAAAAATGGCAGACGCAGGATATCACGTAACCGTGGTAACACCAGACAAATTTGTTGCACCAGCAGCAGGAACATTAACTGTTTATGGAGAGGGAGCTTTGAAAGGTCAACCTTGGAGTGATGAATTAAGAGCTTATATTGCTAAAAATGCTAATTCTATCTATCTACATACCTTCAAAAGAGGAGCAGTACCTCCAGTAGCAAAAGGAGTCGATGTTATTTCATCAGCTTCAAAAGCTAATGTTGCACAAACAGTTACTGCACTTGTTGCAAAAGCTACAGCAAAATTAAAATAATCTATAAAGATAAATAAAAAACACTCACTAATTAAGTGAGTGTTTTTTTTGTTTAATAAAAAAATATTTTAATTTTCAGCAATTACTTCAACAAACCAAGTCTCTTCTGATTGGAGAATACCTTCTGGAGAGTAAAGACGAATTTTAATTTGACCGGATTCTTCAAGAATAGTAAAAGTTAATTCACCTTGTTTAGGAATACTTTGGTCGGCTTGATAAATAATTCCAGTACTAGAAAAATAAGGTGATGAAAATAAATAATTTTTAGTGTTATTGGTAACAGTAAAAGTAGAATTTTTAACAACTTGCTTTGTATGGAATGATTGTTGAAAAGTTTGGCGTTTTTCTGCTAAAGTACCAGTAGGATAATTAGTGTTTACCACAGGTGCTTTTGAAACTATATTAGAAGGATTTGCCATACCAACTTCAAGCAACATATCATCTAGAGATATGAGAGGCAGTGAAGAAGGAGTCTTAATATAAGAGACAAAATTCTGTGTACAATTTGTTAGTAAAAGAAATATTCCTACAAGGAATAAAATTCTATTCATTATTACACCTTTATAAGATATTAAGATACTTTATATTATCGAATTCAATAGCTTATATCTTTAATATTAGATATTTAAATAATACCATGCTTCGGCAAGATTTTCGTTTAGTCTTAAAGAGGCTCTATAATAACGATAATGTAGATCACCATAAGCCTTTTTTTGAAGAATTTTACCAAGTTGAAAATTTAAATCAGCTTGATAAGGATTTAAATCCCATGCTTGCATATAATATTGTTGAGCCTGTTCAAGTTTATTTTCTTGAACAAAAATATTTCCTAGATGAAAATAACTAAGAGATTTTAATTTTTTATTGCTACTTATATTAATAAGATGCTCGAATGATTTTTTAGCATATTCTATTTGATTTAGGTTTTGCAAAGCAATCCCTTGGATATACATTAAATCTGAACTACTATCTGTAAGCTTACTAGCATTGAGATAGGCGAGAGCTTCTTGATATCTTTTTAATCGGGATAGAGAATGCGTTTGAATAATAAGACGTAATTGCTCTGTTTTTTTTTCTTGAAAAGGAATACGAGGAAGAGTTACCAAAACATTCTGATAATCAATATCAGTTTCAGCTGATAAAAACTTTATCCAAGAACGAGAAAGCGAGTGCCAATTAGTCATTGTTTTAGGAACACTTTTTAACAAAGCATCATCTAATAAAGGTAAAAAAGTAGTAACATCTGATATTGCAAGATGTAATAAAACTTTCAATTCTCTCTCTTGGTAAGAAAGAGAATTGTCGTTTCCTTTATTTTTAAGTAGATTGTAAGCTTTGTGATATTCTTGATTAGAATATAATTTATCAAAATTCTGATTGACAGTACATGTGACAAGATTTAAACATAAAAAAATAATAATAAGTATTTTTTTAATATATTTATTGCAAGTATCTAGTATTATCTTGTGAGTTGATAGAATCATAAAATTACAAGTATTATCCAAAAATTTTACCAATACGCTCTAAAACCTTACCTCTATCTAAAGGTTTAACAATATACCCTTTAGCACCAAGTTTAATAGCTTCTTTTACAGTATCAGCAGTACCAAGAGCGGTAACCATAATAACATTTACGTCTGGATTAAGCTCTTTTAATTTTTTTAGAGCTGTTAATCCATCCATTTCTGGCATGGTAATATCTAATGTTATTAGATGAATCTTTTCTTGATTTTCTTTATATTTAACAAGAGCTTCTGCTCCATTCTCAGCAGTATCAATGACAGCAAATTCTCTAGAAACAAAAATCTGTGATAATTGTTTTAGAATAAATTTTGAATCATCAACACAGAGTACGCCAACATGTTGACCGGATTTCATCAATCCTGTAGGCAATCCATCTTCATTGAAAAAAATTTTCATATTTACTCCTCTGTTTAATTTGGTAGTCTTAGGCTTTTAACGCAATATTAATATCTATAATACCTAAGGTGGTATCAACAGGTATAATTAAAGCTTCTATGTTATCACTTTCGAATATGGACATATGATTACCTAAGATAAGTGTTGGTGGGCTAAAGTTAAAAGACTTTCCTTCTTTTGATAATTTGGTAACGGCACGAGCGGTAACCATATTACCAATTTCACTGATAGTACCTCTTACAAGCTCATTGACTTCAGTAAAGTGTTCTTCATTCAATTTACCAGCAAGGGCTAAGGCTGTTTGTTCTGTCATATCAAAAACAATACGACCATAAACTGCTCCTGTTACCCCAATGATAACGGTAAGTCCTTTCATTCCTTCACCAAGCTTTTTGATTTGTAATTGCTTACGTGAAATAGGTGTGTTTAAAATCTCACTCATAATTTCGAATGCAGATTCTACGAAAGGGTTGATATAATCAATTAACATGATTCCTCCAAATTTTTTTAATAACTATAAAAGTATTATATATACTTATTCTTAATAATTCAAGTTACGGCGCTGAAATTTTTACTTTATTAAATTTTTAATTAATACATCGATAAGAGAGGGGACATCAATAATTAAAATATTATCTTTTTCATCAATAATAATCCCTGAAAAAATAGGATTTTCTGTCCAATCACTCATATAATCCACAGGATTATAATTTTCTGTAGTTACACCAATATTTTTATCAATATAATCTACATTAATAGCAAACAAATAAGAATCATATTTAATAATTATCAAATACTCATCATCTTGACAATTTATTAATATAGGGTGCTTTTCTGTAGACATAGTTTCTTCTAATCCAAGAATATTTTTTAAAGAATATACAGGAAGAATTTCACCCCTAATATTGGTAACGCCCATTAAGATGGGGTCAGAATTAGGAATCCTATATATTTTTTTACCCATGATAATATCTCTGATATTTAAAATATTTAGAGCGTATGTCTTGTCATTAATACCAAAGGTAATAGTGCTAAATAGTATATTAATATTAGCGTTTTCTGTATCTTGTGTTATTTCCATTTCTATTGACATAATTTCCTCTACTTCTGATTTTTGAAAGCGTATTGGATAATTTGTGGCAAATCAAGAATAAATCCAATTTCTCCGTTTCCTACAATAGTTGCCGCAGAAATACCAGGACTAGCAATTAATCTATGCTCTAATGGTTTCACAACAATATCTTGTTCTTTTAAAATTTCTGGTACAATAATTCCCACTTGCCTTGTTCCAAAGCGTACAATAATACAAAAAACATGCTCTAATTCTTCAATATTTTGACTAGGGTCTGTATCTATATCGGGATCTAGATCTAGAGATAGATCTATTTTATTTGCTTTAAAAGAGTCAATGTTATAAAGCACTTTTGATAATGAAATCAAAGGAATTAATTTTTCTCTAAATTTAATAGCATAATAATTATCTAATTTGAGTAGTATAGAAGGACTTAAAATAATAGTTTCTTCAACAGAGGTGATAGGAATAATATAATGAACTTCTTTAATCATGATTACTAAACCTTGAATAATAGCTAAAGTCAATGGTAATTGGATACGAATAGTTGAGCCAAGACCCACTGTAGAAAAGACTAAAGCAGAACCACCAAGCTCTTGGATATTTCTATGGACAACGTCCATACCTACACCACGACCAGATAAGTTTGAGACTTCTTCAGCAGTAGAAAATCCAGGAAGGAAGATCAGTGCTAATTTTTCTGAAGAACTCATGGAGGATGCTTGAGATTCGGTAATAAAACCTTTAGAAATAGCTTTTTCAACAATTTTTTCAGCATCAATACCTTTACCATCATCGGTAATTTCTATATAAATAGCATCGCCTTCTTGATAAGCTTTTAATTGAACAGTACCTACTTCATTTTTGCCAGCAGCAATTCTGTCTTCAGGTAATTCTATTCCATGATCAAGAGAGTTTCTAATCATGTGCATGAGAGGATCATAGAGATCTTCAATCATTCCTTTATCGATCTCAGTTTCTCCACCTTCTATGACTAATTCTACTTTTTTATTAATATTTTTAGCAATATCTCTAGCCAATCGTGTGAAACGAGAAAAAACGTTTTGAACAGGAATCATTCTTAAGTTCATCATTCTAGTTTGTAATGTTGATGAGATACGAGATAATTGTTGAATATACTCTATATAATGATCCATACTAGTATCAAGTACAGAAAAATCACTTTTAAATTGCTCATTTTTTGTTCTGTTTGTTTCAGGATCTTCATGAAGAGGCAATAAGGCAGCAGACGAAAAGAAAGTACCAAGATTTAATTTAGTATTATAAACTGATTTTTCTAAGTCGGAACCAAATTGATTGAGTCCAGAACGAATAATAACTAATTCTCCCAATAAGTTCAATAACTCATCGATACGAGAGCTTTCTACTTTAAGAGTAGGGCTTCGTTTTTCTTCAGGTTTGTTTGAAGCAGGAGGAGTATCTGGCTTGTCTTTGTCTTCAGCAACAGGTTCAGGAGTAGATTTTTGTGCTGGAGTATTTGTAACTTCTTTATTTATAGCTGGAGTTACTGGTTCAATTTTTTCTACTACATTAGTATCAAAATCATCGGTAAGAGCTCCACCCATACTTTGTTCTATCTCTGCAAATAATTCAGCAGTGAGAGGTGTAACTATTACTTTAGTAGTTACTTCATCAAGAGATAATTTATTTTGAATGTAAGAAGGATCTTCATTAGAGGCAATAACAACATTTAAAAAAGGCATATATTCTTCATCTAAAGATTCTGGAGACGGATTCATAATAATAGGCTCTGATAAACTATTAATAATATTTAAAACCTCAAAAGGAGCAACTTCTTTTAAGTCATAATTTTCATCAAGATGTATCTCAATAAATAATAAAGCCTCTCCCTCGTTTAGAGATTCTTGAAGACTAAAAACTAGTTCATTCGTGAGACCAAAACGAGCAGCAAGAGGTAAACTATCCATAGCCAAAGGCATATCGCCTTCATCGTCTACTACTACTGATTTTTGAGAAGTGTTGTTAGCTGGTGCAGCAGTAGTCTTTCCTATAGCAGTGTTCTTGATGATTTCTAGTGCTTTGATTAGTGAATCTGCTTTTTCAAAAGGATGGGTATTTCCTTGTTCATGAGCTTTTAATAAGGTATATAATTCATCTTTAACTTCAAGTAATAAAGTTATATCTTCATTATTAAAAGAATATTTACCCATGCGGACGAGATCTAAAACATCTTCCATGATATGGGTAAGTTTAGTAACATCATCAAAACCAACAGAACCAGCACCACCTTTGATGGTATGCGCTACACGAAAGACAACGTCAATTCCACTTGTTTCTGTGAGATCTTTTTCTAAGTCTAATAAACTCACTTCGAGACTTTCTAATAAAGAAAATGCTTCGTCTAAAAAGTCATTAATTAGTTCTTTCCAATCATCCATTTGATCCTCCAGAATGTACACCATAGTGATTTAGTGTCAATACAATTCCTTTTCCTAAATCGTCTTGAGTTAATATTAAATCTACAGCGTTTTTATTTACTGTTGAGCCGGGCATTCCCCATACAGCACTACTTGTTTTATCTTGAGCAAATATCAAAGATCCTTTTGTGTGTAGGCTTTGCATCCCTATAGCTCCATCACTACCCATACCACTCAAGATAGCTCCTACTACATGACCGTGAAAGGAATGTAATAAATGTTCTATAGCTAAATTGATAGAAGGTTTAAAAGGATGTGCTTCATAATTATTCCTATCGGTATAATATACATATAGATTACCAAAAGAATTTAAACGTCCATGAGTACCACCGGGAAATACATAAGCATGACCTTTTTCTAGGGAGATATTATGTCTCAATTCATGAACAGGTATTTGAGAAGACGAATTCAGCTCTAAGGCAAAGGACTTAGTAAATTTTTCAGGCATGTGTTGTATAATAACAATAGGGATAGCAAGAGAAGTATTTATATGTTTTAGAATACTTCTGATAACTTGAGGACCTCCAGTGGAAGCCCCAAGAATAAGTAATTTAGGTGTGATATTTTTTTTTGTTAAAATGCTATTAAGATTAGCTAACCCTTCTGGTGTCGTTTTTTGTGCGGTAGATATAGGTGCAGAAGTAGTTGATTTAGAAGAAAAGCTAGACAATGATCTCAAAGTAGGGCCAGAAGATAATGAGCTTGATAATGAGGCTCTAGTCTTTTTTGCAGCTACTCCAGATATGATTTTAGGAACAATAATTTTTTTAATATTAGGAGCGATTGTTTCAACAGTGCCTTCTATTTTTAGTACAAAATCACAAAAACCAAAGTCAATAGCTTTTTTGAAAACGGGATTATCATGCCGTACATGAGAACTATAAATAATAACAAAGGGTTTTTCTTCAAAAGATAATTCTTCTTCTATTTTGCGAAGAACATAAAGTCCATCTCCGTCTTGCATTTCAAGATCTAAGATGATAACATCTGGTTTTGTTGATAAAATTTGTTGAAAACCCAGTTCTCCATTGTGAACCGTTCCTACAATTTCAAGTTCAGGGATACTTTCTATGGTTTTAGACAGATAATTTCGTACAAGAAGTGAGTCGTCGATAATTAAGACTTTACCTAGGGGCATAAATACCTTCTGAGATTATTTTTTGTTTGTATAATAGATGACTTTTGGAAGGATAACAGGTGTTAGGTCACTTTTAATTCCTGTTATACTTTCTGAAGAACTAATAAAAAAATACCTATTAGGTTTTAATCCTTTTACTAGCTTTTCTATTACTTTTTCTTGAGTTGCATCATTAAAATAAATCAGCACATTTCTACAAAATAAAATATCTATTAAAGAATTTCTGTGTGTATCCATTAGATTGTGCAGTGCAAATCTAATATTCTTTTTTAATTTAGCGGGTATTTCAACAGTATGTTCATCAATAGTAAGATACTCATGATATTCTTTAGGAATAGATGATAATACGGCAATAGGATAAATTCCTTTTTCTGCTGTAGCTAATGATGTTTGATCAATATCTGTGGCAAGAATAGAAAAACTCCAATCTTGTAAATTATGTACTTCAAAATAATGGTGTAAGTATAATAATAAAGTATAAGGTTCTTCTCCACTAGAACTAGCACAACTCCAAATAGAAATATGTTTAGTAAGCTCATTAGCCTCTAACAATGCTGGGATAATAGTATCCCCTAAAGCATGGAAGTGGTCTATATTACGAAAAAAATGAGTGTGATTTGTGGTAACAATACCTATAAATTCAAACAATTTTCCACTATCTAGTAAGAGATCAGAATAAAATTCATTTACTGTCATCTCTTTTTCTTTGATAACTTTTTGAATACGCTGGTCTAGTACTTTAAGATGACTAGGTGGAAAATTAATCCCACTTTTTCCGTGTATTAATTCAGCTACTTTATGTAGTGTTACTTCAGGTGTTTTAAACATATTTGGGGGCCCTAATTCCTTACAAAATTATAAGAATGTTAATTTTCTAAAATATTATCAATTTGTTCTGATAGATCGTACTCTAAAAGATCGGCTATTAATACAAAATCTTTATTCTCAAACGCATTTAACATTTGTAAAGAAATATCTTTCAACGCTAAAGAATATTGTTCTATATCATTATCTGTAGAGTTTAGAGCTGAAAATCTCGTGAAAGTCTCAATAACATCAACAATTTTACAAAGATCTTGTATAGCTTGTAAGTCATTACCTGTTTGGAAATTCGTAGCAATATCAGGAAGTTTAGGTTGAATTTCTTTTAATAATGAATGAGTACTTTCTTTAGAGTAGTCTTTTTCATTAGAGATTTTATGTTGTAGTAGGTCGAATACATTGACAATTTTTTCTAAGTGTTCCCCTAGTTCTTTTGTTTCATCGAGAGATACATCATTTTCATCTAATCTCGTAATGATTTGTTTGAGGATAGCTCTAAGGATAGAAATATCTGCAGGAGGGAAAGCTAAAGAGCCTTGAAGTGCTTCTAAGCTTTCTATAATCCATGCGAAACTATTAATCAATTCATTTTTTTTAGCTAAAGAACCATTTTTGAGTTCTTGTGCTCCTAAGATAACAAATTGCTTGCCATCTTCTAATAAAGAAATGCTAATTTCTAAAGTTGTTGTTACAGTTAATTCTATTTTATTCACTTGAGAAACAGACGTTCCTAATATTTTAGGATCATCAATAGAACAATAAGTACCATCAATGACCATAGAGGCAATAATAAGATTTTCTTCTAATTCTTTTAAGATAGCATTCAATAAATCTTGTATGGTGTCAGACTCTTGAGGACTCACGCCAATAGCAGTTTCATTAATAAATAATTCCATAATGTCTCTCTCTATTTTTATTTTACAAATCTAATTTTTCGAGGAAAAGAGATTTTAGAACACAATGTGCTTCTTCTACTTCGGCAACACAATGAGCACAAGCTACTTCACCATGAGAAGAAAAATAAAACTTAATTTTTGGTTCTGTTCCAGAAGGACGAGCAATAATTCTAATATTTTCTTCATAATGTAAAACTAACACATTAGATAGTGGAAGTCCTGTAGTCCCGCTCAAATAATCTGTGCTTTTTAATAACTGAAACTCAGATATTCTCTGAGGAGGGTTAGCTCTTAAGTTGTTCATAATAGCATTGATTTTGTCTACGCCTTCTTTTCCAGGAATGGTAATAGCATGTTGTGATTCTTTGTAGTGACCATATTTAATATCAATTTCTAAGAGTAATTGATCTAAAAATTTACCTTGTTTTTTGTAATAAGCTACTAATTCTGCAAAAATAGCTGTTGCAGAAACACCATCTTTATCTCTGATTTTGTCAGAAATATTATAACCATGACTTTCTTCAAGACCAAATAAAAATTGTTTACCAGATTGGATTTGTTTTTCCATTTCTAAAGCAATCCATTTAAATCCTGTTAACGTTTCGGAATAAAATAGTTTATTTTCTTCTGCCATTTTTCCAAATAAAGGAGATGTGACAATAGTACTAACAATAAAAGAAGATTCTGGTACTGCTTTTTGGAGAAGATAATGAGCAATAAGGAAACCAATTTGGTTACCATTAAGTAGTGTATAGGTACCTATAGAGGTTCTATAAGCTACACCAATTCTATCAGCATCAGGATCTGTCGCAATAAACACATCAGCCTCTATTTTTTGAGCATATTCTATACCTGGTCTCATCGCTGCTGGATCTTCAGGATTAGGATAAGGAGCTGCAGGGAAGTTCCCATCAGGAACAGATTGATCAGGGATCACTTCAACATTTTTAAAGCCAATTTTTTTGAGTAATTTTGGGGTGATCTTATAGCCACAACCATGAAGAGGTGAATATAAAATCTTGATATCGCTACTAGCACACATTTTTTTATCAAGAGTGAATGTCTGAGCTACTTTGATGTACTCATCAATAATCTCATCACAATAATGAAATAATGGTGATTTTGTAGCATCTTTAAAATGATGTAAAGTTCTCACTTTATCCAAAGTATCAATTTTTCTTACTTCAGCAATCATATTTTCATCATGGGGGGGGGTTAATTGAGCACCGTCTTCCCAAAAAACTTTAAAACCATTATATTCTTTTGGATTGTGGGAGGCTGTGTTCATAATACCAGCTTTTGCTTTTAGTTGTCTAATAGCATAGGAAACAATAGGGGTAGGACAAAGATCCTTGAAGAAATAAACAGTAATGTTATTTTCTATAAGGACAGCAGCAGCTTCTTGAGCAAATTCTAAAGAATTGATACGAGAGTCTCTGCCTATGACGACACCTTGTTTAGATCCACCTTGAGCATGGATATAATTAGCAAGTCCTTGGGTAACTTTACGAATATTATAAATATTCATACGATTCGTTCCAGCACCTCTAAGACCTCTTAAGCCACCAGTACCGAATTCTATTTCTTGCCAGAATCGATCTGTCAATTCTGCTTCATTTTCTGTATTGATTAGTAATGAGATTTCTTGCTGAGTCTGTTTATCATAGTCTTTTGTAGTCCATTCTTGAGCTTTTTTTAAAATTTCTGGGTTCATGACGAGCCTCCGTATTTTTACAATTATTTTTTATATTTTTATTAAATAGTGAACAACTACTTGTATTAGTAAGGACAAGTAATAATAAATTAACAAGGTAAAAGGGTAACTACAAATCAATACCACGAAACTACCTATACTGTCAGCCCCTTTGAATGATAAAGAATTTCTCAATCCCATTCCTATAGAAGCTATTATTAATAAAGTAATAAAACCAAGAATATATTGAGAAATCGCTAGGATAATAGGTAATACAAATGACCGAGAATAGGCATTATGTGTGATAATAGGTAATAATTTTATATCTTTGAGGTTTGTGGCATTCCACGAATCAAATAAAGGATTTATTTCAAAAGATAAAGGTAATATATAATTTTTGGGTAAACGATTGCTAGGAATTAAAGTATTATTAGATTTAACAAAAAGCGTAGCTTTGTAGAGAATAATGCTTTTGTCTATAATTTTAGAATGTTCGGCAAACAAATAAAAAGGAGTTTGCTGATGATTCATCCCACCAAAGAAGACTTTTTGTACAAGATAGGAATTATTGTTTTGTCTAGCTATAGTCCCAAAAATCAAGCATTCAGAATCATTTTGTAGTATCATTCCTTTTTTTGTAGGTAAGTGCTCTACTTGATCAAATTCTTTTAAGATGATTGCCTCTGGAGCATCTGCAGGAGCGGATACAACAGTGATTTTTGTTTGGGTATAAGGAATTAATAATTCTCGTATTCCAAATGATAAAGTAATAATAAAAATAATATAAACAAACACATGAAATGAGAGTAGTTTTTTATTGCTTATTTTTTTTTGAGGGAGTAGTAATGATAATAACAAGGTAGATCCAGCAATAGGAATGTAGATATCTAACAAACTAAAAAGAGAAGAAGTAACTTGAAAAGACTGCAAATAATAATAACAAAAAACAGAAACACAGGCTACAAAATGAAGAAAAGAAGCAACAAAAACTTTTTTAATGTTTTTCTCCTTTAGTAATACTTTTTATGGTGGTAGCAATGATCACACAAACATATAGTATTATAACTAATAAAAAATTAATAAGCAATATAGGAGAGCTAGGATGAAGTTTGCTCAACTCTAAAGATATATTCATTATATGAGTAGATAAATAGGGAGTGTATACGGATAAGATCAAAATGATAGTTAAAGCTCCTAAAAAATGTTGACCAATAGTAACCATCACGCCCAATAAGGACGCTAAGGCAAATACACATAAAACACTTAAAAAAATATTCGCATAATCAAATATTTGTGTTTGGATATTTTTTGGGATTTTGGTGAATTTTGACTGTGCTAACAATATTTTTTTAGAGGAGATCGCTGCTTCTTTGTAAGAAGATAAAGATTCTGTATACTCTTTATCATTAGTTTCTGTAGAATTTTCGTTAGTTATCGTACTAATTTCAGCTAAGAGGGTATTGGTAGAAATTGATAAATTTATCTCTGCCGTAGTATAAAGATCTTGTACTTTTTTGTGCAAAGTACTCATATTATCAAACCAGCTTTGAATGACATTTTGTCCCAATTCGTACTGAGGTAAAGAAATAATAGTTTGATCAAAAGGGAGAATTTGAGAACCAGATTGAGGATAATATCCAAAAGAAGAAAAAGATTCTGGCTCTGAGAGCTCAAAAGAGTTGTCATTTGTTTTAATAGTATCAAATAATAAATAGTTGGAGCTAATCCATAAAGCTTTAGTACCTGTATGAGAGAACAAGTTTTGTTGATTTGGAGAATTTTGAGGATCAATTACTAATGTTCCTTTATCTGTAGAAATAATATTATTTTTTGGAACAGTCACATTGGGTTGGATATTAGTAATAGAAAAATCTAAATGTTTTTGAGTATAAGGAAAAGAGATCATTAGTAATAAAGTAGATAAAATTGTACTCACGACGATTAATAATAAACGAGAAGGAATAGTTTTTGGGGTAGTAAAACCACAAAGTAAGGCTTGATGAAACCATAAAAACCAAGGGATAGAAAGTAATATCATATCCTTTAACACAGATAATACCAATGCTTCTGAATAGTTCAATGCAAATAGAATTAAGGGAATAGCAGAACAAAAAAACAATAAGACAAATAGATGTTTTAACAAAGTCGAGAAGTAATAAGAAATAACAGAGGTCATAATTTCCTTTTAGTATAATAGTGTATCTACATATTACTGTGTTTTTTATAATATTTCAAGTAAATAGTTATAAAATTATTATAAAATAATATTATTGTTGTAAAATCATGGAATAAGAGTGAAATTTTGTATATAGTGCAATTAAGAAAAAACATTTATTGTAAAATAGAATCTAAAAGTGTAAAAAACAGCTTAATATTAATATAAAGTATAAACAAATATTGAATCGTAGTTCAATACAATGTTATATATAAGGAGATAAATTTGAAAAATTTATTATTATTAATGATGCTCGTTGTTTCAACAGCTAGTTATGGACAGCAAGCTAAGATGCTTATGTCAGAATCTACTTCTGAAAAAGGAGATAGTAAAAAAGT
>CAMRBT010000018.1 GCA_947040475.1 uncultured Brevinema sp. | reverse complement strand
CCCTCTTCTGTAGTATCTGTAGAATAAATATAGGTAAGTCTCATTTTTCCAGCTTTAGCTGGACTATAATATATTCCCATGTATTGGGTATCATCTAATTTATAATTAGCGTTTGTTTCGCTGACGATTGTTTGAAGGGTGTAGTTAACACCTTTTAATTTGAAATCACCCTTATCTTTTTGACGAATGATAAATTGATCGTCTGTACCAGAACAATAAACACCTTCAATATTTTCAAGAAATTTCTCTTCGTACTCTGTTAAAGAACAAGAACCTAAAAATAACAATAATAAAACACTAGCTCTCATCATAATAACCTTCTTTTTTATATAATTTTATTATATATTATAAATGATTATGAGATTTATTTCAACGATATGTCTAATTTTATTATAGAGAAGTTTTTAATGTTGAATCTATGGTTAAAAAAACCAATTCATCATTTTCTCTCGTGATAAGGACATAATTATCTGTAGACCCTTCAATGATTTTATTTGCTAGAGGATTTAATACGAGATCATTTAACACTTTTTTTAGAGGTTTTGCTCCAAACTCAGGATTAAATCCTTCTTGAGTAATCAATTCTTTTGCAGATTCGCTGACTTGTAAAAGAATATATTTTTCTATTAATGTTTTTTTCAATAATTCTAATTGTAAATCGGCAATAGCACCCATATCTTTTTGTTTTAATTTATGAAAAACAATCATATTATCAATGTTATTTAAAAATTCAGATTTGAAGACCATTTTTAATTCATCTTGTAAAACGTTTTGTAAATTTTTTTCATTTTCTTCCCAATTATTTATAGTATGAGAGCCAAGATTTGAAGTCATGATAAAAACACATTGATTGAATAATATTTTTTGACCTTGACCATCTATGATAGATCCACTCTCTAAAATTTGTATTAAAATATCGAACACACTAGGATGGGCTTTTTCTATTTCATTAAGAAGGACAATGGAATAGGGCATATCTTTTATTGCTTCTGTTAAGCGTCCACTATGTCCTTGATATTCTCCTATCAATCTAGGTACTGCCAATTTATCCATATATTCACTCATGCTAATTTTGATAAGATGTTTATCATCATCAAACAAAAACTCTGCGAGTGCTTTAGACAATTCCGTTTTGCCCACTCCAGCAGGCCCTAAGAATAAAAAAGACCCCAATGCTTTGTCCTTACTTGTTAGACCAGCTTGTGAGCGTTTTATGGTATTAGCAATATCTTGTATGGCTTCTTGCTGTCCAATAACACGAGATTCCAAATGCTCTTCTAAATGTATCACTCGTTCTTTTTCACTTTTTATGATACGAGACACAGGAATCCCTATACGAGATGACACGATTTGAGCAATATCTCTAGTACTAATTTTTTCTTTAATAAGCGTTTTTTCTTGGGAAAAATATCTATTTAGTTTTTTTTCTTTTAAAGATAATTCGGCTTCTTTTGCTGGAAGAAGATCATAATGTATTTTAGAAGCTTTTTCAAATTGCTCTTCTCTTTCAAATTTTTCTTCTTGATTTTCTAATTCATTAATTTCTTTTTTCAGATCTTTTATGGTATTGACTTGTTCTTTTTCTATGTCCCATGTCACTTGAAGAGTATGCAGATCACTTTGTTTTTTTGATATTCTTTTTTCTAATTTTTGTAGATTTTTTTGAGAACTTAGATCTAGTTTCTTTGATAAGATATTTTTTAATGCTGTTTTTTTTATTTCTAATTTAGCAATAGTATGCCGTAACTTATCAATGATCTTTGGCTCTGATTCTAATTCTGCACATGTTTTTGCTACTGCTTCATCGATGATATCTATGGCTTTATTAGGTAATTTGAGATTCGGAAAATATCGTATAGACATAATGACCGCCGAAACTAAGGCACCGTCAGTAATACGCACACTACGATAACTTTCATAGCTTTTTTTGAGATCTTTTAGAATGGCTATAGTATCTTGTTTGCTGGGTTCTTCTATTACTATTGTTTTAAATATTTTTTTAAGATCTGTATCTTGTTCTATATATTTACAATATTCTTCTAAGTTAGTAGCTCCTACAACTTTTATTTTGTCGTGTTCAAGGATAGATTTGAGAAGATGCCTATTCTCCTCATCAACATCTATACCAATTATGAGATGTATTTCACTGATAAATAAAATCGTAGGATTAATCTTTTGTTCAAGTGTTGCAATGATAACTTGTAAAATTTCTTCAATTTGATTTCTATTTGTAGCCCCTGCTATTAATGCTCTAAGATTGAGGGAGAAAATTTCATGATTTTTTAGCGATTCTGGGATATTATCTTGAAGAATAGCTTGAGCAATCCCTGTAATAATAGCAGTTTTACCTATGCCGGCATCGCCTAGTAATAGAGGGTTTTTAGTGCTATATAATAAAATTTGAATAATTTTTTCGATTTCAGCATCTCTTTTAATAATAGGAGGTAGATCTCCTTTTATAGCTAGATCAGTGATGTTTTTTGTGTATTTTTTTAAAAAATCTTCAACATTGTTTTCAAAATAAGAGGGAGAATTATCAGGAGTATTGTTAAAGGATTTTAGCACTTCGTCTATATGATCTTTAGTAAAATTAAGGCTATGAAATTCACTTTTCCAAGGCTCTTTTTGGGTTTGACAGATGGCTATCAATATATGCTCTTTAGTGATAAAGTAGGAATCTGAATGACGAGCGATATCTTCAGCACTCACCAATATATCATTAATCATAGGAGAGTTTTTAGCATTTACATTATTTTTTTTAGGGAGTTTCATTGATTCAAGTCGAATAAATTCTTTTAAATCATCAGTAGAAATTTCTAAAAAAGAGAATAATTTTTGGGTGAGTCCGTCTTTATCATCAAGAAGAGCCGTCATAATATGTGCTAATTCGATAGTAGGATTGTTATTTTGTTGAGCATTGTGGAATGCTCTTTGTAGCATTGCTTGAACTTGAGGTGTTTTTGGAATTTCAAACATATCAATACCCCCTATTACTTTGATATTAGTAAATATAGTGAGATTTATGCTAATTATCAATTATTAATTGATAAAGATATTAAGAATACATTTATTTCTGATGATAAGAATATTGACTTAAATAGTCTTTTTATGTTATTATGAGTTTTATGGGAGTCAAAATGAGTAAAATAAATATATACTATTTTAGTGGTACGGGTAACACAGACTTTGTAGTGCAAAAATTAAAAATTCATTTAGAAAAATTGGATAATATGGTGGCTATTTTTAGTTGCGAAAATGTTCAAGAAATCACTATGGATTGTGATATAGTAGGTATTGCATTTCCTATACATACTTCTCATGCTCCTGAAATATTTTCACAATTTTTAGACAAGTTTCCTCAACAAACAAATATGCCCCTATTTGGTGTGGTAACATCAGGATATATGGCAGGAGATGTGTTAGATTATGAAACTAAAAAACTAAAACAAAAAGGATATAAACCCTTTCTTTTACGAAATATAGTCGTAGCAAATAATATGCACTTGCCTTATGTTTGTCCTCTTGAAGTTACTCCTAACAAGATAATAGAAAAACGTTTGGATAAGATAGAGAAAAAAATAGTAGATATATCTATTAAAATAAACAATCACATTAAAGACATTAGAGGAAACGATTTGTGTGGGAAGATTTTTGGGATTCTTCAAAGAAGTATAGGGGATATGCACGAAAAAAATTCTTTTAAAGGATTTAGTTGCTCAAATAGTTGTGTATCATGTAGTTGGTGTGTCGATAATTGTCCCACCAATAATATCACATTAGGAACAAAGACTGTTATATTTGGAGAAAGTTGTATTTTGTGTATGAGATGTTATAATTTTTGCCCCCTTAATGCTATTCAAATGACGCATAAAACAGAAAATACCAAGTATTATAAACGATTCAAAGGGATAGAAAATAAAGGGCATAAAACTACTTTTAAGTAAAAATAATAAATCAAAAATAAGGAATAACTTTTGAATATAGAAACACATCTTTTAACCCCTTTTATCTTTTCTGATACAAAAATATTGATGCTGGGAAGTTTTCCTCCAAAAAAAGAAAAATGGACTATGGATTTTTATTATCCGAATTTTCAAAATGATATGTGGCGAATTTTTGGGATAGTCTTTTTTGAAGATAAAGAATATTTTCTCATGGAAGATCAAAAAAAATTTAATAAAGAAAAAATCTGTGAATTTTTACAAGAAAATAAAATAGGATTGGGTGATGCCGCCTACAAAGTGATAAGACAAAAAGAAAATGCTTCTGATAAATTTTTGGAAATTGTGGAATCTTTAGATTTTAAAAAGATATTAACGCTTGCTCCTTTGTGTAATACTATCATTACCACAGGAGAAAAATCTGGAGAAATCATACAAGAATATTTTGGGATTGATAAATTGCCTAAAATTGGAGAGAGAGCATTATTTGAATGGAATGGGCGAAAAATGTACTTATGTAGAGTGCCATCTTCTTCGAGAGCCTATCCAAAATCTTTGAATGATAAATCTCAAATATATAAAGATGTCTTTGAAATGATAAAAAAACACCCTCTATAAGAAGGTGTTTTGTTTTTTAATTTAGTGATTTTCTAGAAATGATTTTCCATTTACCATCAAATTTTTCTAACATATAATTGACATATACGGTTTGATCGGGCACTTTTTTTTGAAGCATAGTTTTAGGATCGCTTTCTAAAGATGGACTTATAATCCACTTTGTACTGACAAGTGCAATATTTCTATTGTTTAAGGTGTGTTCTGTAGATTCTTTAATTTCCCATGATTTAAGACTCTTGTATTGATTAAGAAGCTCTGTCTTTTTGGCTGGACTAGTACCTATTGATGCTAATAATTCTTTGGCTTTTCGCAATTCAGCATTTTCTGTGACCTTAATAAGGGTATCTATATCACCATTCGTCAATGCTGTTAGTGCAATTTTCACAACATCTTCAGGTGTTTCAGTTGTTTTTTGAGAAAAAGTCATAGTTGTTGATAAGAGTAAAAGAAATACAATCAAATTAAATTTCATATAAATGTCTCCTAGAGTATTTTGTTTAATATCGGAATAATTAGATAAATATTTATATTTAAACAGATATATTAATAAGAGTGTAGAAGTGATAAAAACACTAGATAATCGATTATATTTTATTGATATAGTTGATTTTTTTTAAAAATATTGTTATTATATATAAAAATATAGATAATAATTATCTTACTTAAATAGTAGAAGGAGATCTTAATGAAAAAAGATATGATAATAAGTGCTGCCGTAGGGCTTGCTATTGGAGTAGTTGTTACCTTAGTTGGAACTTTATTTGCAACACAAAAAAGCTCAGGAAATGCAGAGTTTTCTTTAGCATTACCAACTATCACCAAATTAGATAAGGACTACCTTGCTAAAGTGGAAGATTTTGGGATATCACTAGCAGATTTCACCAATGCTTTTGATCAAGTAAAGAAAAACCTTCCTCCAGAACAGCTTGTTCAAGTTTCAGCAAATGAAGCTGGTGCTAAAGCTGAAATTCTAGAAACAATGATTAATCAATTTGCAGTAGTTGCTACAGCTATTGAAGAAGGCTTTTTAGAAGATGAAGAAAATATGAGATTATTCCGTAATGCTGCACAACAAGCTTTGTTCCAACTTTATGTAGCTAAAAATATGCCAGAAGATGGTAACGAATTCTCAGCTTCTCAACCAGAAATTGATCAAGCTTATGCACAATATGGAGCAGAATTTAGAGCTAGAGGATTGAACGCACAACAATCAAAAGATTATATTGTTAGTCAAATAGCTCAACAAAAACGTCAACGTTGGATGATTGATTTTGTATCAAAAATCAAAGAAGGATATCGTATCGAAAGAAATGATGATCTTCTTAAAGAACAAAATATTAGTGCAACAGCACTTCCTATGCCAGGACAACCAGCACCACAATAATAATAAATTTATATATGAAAAAGGGACTTTTTACGAAGTCCCTTTTTTAATTGAAAAGCTAAAATAATAATGGGAGCTAAGATAATGAGAAAAGTAATTTTATATATTGCTCAGAGTTTGGATGGATATATTGCTAGAAAAGACGGTAACTTGGATTGGTTACCACAAGAAATTTCTGGAAAAATGAATAAATTTTATAGTGAATTTTCTCAACAAGTGGATGCGGTTTTGATGGGTCGTAAAACTTATGATCAAATCGTAAATGTACTCAGCCCCAACCAATGGGCTTACCCTAACAAAACATCTTATGTTTGGACTTCAACAAAAATAGAATCTTTGTATGACAATGTTCATTTTATGGATACCGATTTAGTGACTTTTGTTAAGGAACTAAAAGAGCAAGAAGGAAAAAATATTTGGGTATTGGGCGGAGGGTCTTTGGCAGCAGAATTAATAAAAAGCAATCTTATTGATGAGTATAGTATCGCTATAGTGCCAGTTATTTTGGGAGAAGGGATTCCTCTATTTCCTCAAGATAATAAAAACACTGTTTTTCTCAAAATGCAAGAATGTATTGAAGAAAATGGAATGATACAAACCCGTTATACAATAGAATTATAAATAATTATAAATCTTTTATTTGTATAAATAATTCAGCCCATTTTGCTGGAGAAATAGCATCTGGTCTTAGAGAACAAATAGGATCTTTAGTGATGATAGTATTTGCCCAAGGGCTATTAGCGAGGTTGTTTGCTAAGGTTTTTCTTTTTGCTAAAAAACAAGTTTTAATAAAACGAGAGAACTCTTTTTGATCGAAGGAAGTCTCTCGTTTTTCTATAGAAATAACAAGAGAATCGATTTTTGGTTCAGGAAAAAAATTACCCTTACCCACAGCAAACAACTTTTTGATCTTGAGAAAATGTTGAGCAATAACAGATAAAGGACCATAATTAGAACTACCCTCAGGGGCTTCCATTCTCTCTGCAAATTCAGCTTGTAGCATCAATACTCCAAACTTAAAAGCGTCATTTTCTATAAAATGTTTGATAGCTTCTCCAGAGATAGAGTATGGTAAATTTGAAATAAAGACATAGTTTTGATCTTTTGGGTATTTATCCCATTTGAGAAAATCTTCATGAAGTAATTCAAGATTTGGGTGAACCATTTTTTGAGCTACCAAATTATAAACGCCTTTATCTATTTCTAAAGATAGAGTTTTCCCCTTTTCGACTAAGAGTACCGTTAAAGCCCCTAAGCCTGTACCAACTTCAAAATATTCTTCATTCTCATTGAGAGGAGGGAGAGCATTGATAATTTTTTCAGCACTTTGTCTATTGATGAGATAATTTTGTCCTCTGTTTTTGGAGAGGTATAGCCCATTATCATCAAGTAAGGCTCTGATATTTTTAATGCCAAAAGGATCGTATGTCATGAATATTCCTAAATATAATTATTTGTAGTAGTATTTGTAGATACAAAATTTGTTGGATATTTTATTGTTGGGTAATTTTCGTTAGTCCATTTTGAAAAACCACCCTGAAGAATTTTAAAATCAGAGATATCTATCTTTTTTAATTCCTTGTTTAAATCCTTTTTTATTTTGAAAAAAAATAAACTGTCTTTATCATAAAAAACAATTTTAGAACTATAAATTTTTGGAATATTAGTAATTACAGCAAGATTTTTATAAGGGACAGAAAGGGCATGTTTGATATGATCTTGTTGATACAGCTCTGCAGGACGAAGATCAATAATAATATAATTATTTTGTGGCATTGTCTTTGAGATATAAACGAGTTCATCGGATGACAGCTGGTTATATTCTATAATGTCATAAGAATTTTTCATATAATACTTACTTGTTGTACATGAAAGAAAGAATAAAAAGAAACAACTTAAAAAAATATTTTTTTGCATAGTATTAACACCTTGAAATTTGGTAATCATTATTATTGTTTTAATATGAATATACTTACACCGAGTATATTTACACTAAGTATATTCACACGGAGCACATTTAAATATAGTTATAATAGAATTACATCGTGTATAATTGTAACTAGTTTTTGCAATGAAATCAAGATTTTTTGATTTTTTATTTACAAATTCTTGTATGATGAGGGATAATTTTGTATAATGTATAACTTATTAAGTTTAGAAGAGAGAGAAATGGCTGAAAAAAAAACCTATTCAATACTATTATCCTATGAAGGATCCGCTTTTTGTGGTTGGCACACACAAATTAATGCCCCAACTGTGCAAGGGACTTTGAACGAAGTATTATCCACATTATACTCAAAAAAAATATTTGCTTGGGGTGCAGGACGTACAGACTCTGGAGCTCATGGTTTACAATATAGAGCACATTATAGGACTCATAATGATTGCATCCCTAAAGATAGAATAAAAAACATACTCAATAGCAAGTTGCCTGCAGAAATACGCATTTATGATGTCCAAGAAGTGAGTAACAAATTCCATGCTACCTTTGGTTGTAAAGCCAGAACTTATTGTTATTTTATACATATAGGTGATGTTTTACCACCTCGTTTTCATAAAAAAGTTTTTCACGAATGGGAGCCTTTAAATCCAAAAATTTTAAAAGATGTCTTACCTCTTTTTAAAGGAACTCACGATTTCACCCAATTTTGTTACGGGTATACCGCTCAGGAAAAACTGAAAAAAACAATGATAAGGCGTGTGGATTATTTTTATGTTAAACAAGTAGGCGATTATCTCGTCTTTTTTATCAAGGGAGAAGGCTTTCTTCGAGGAATGATAAGAACATTAATAGGGACATCTTTATCCGTCGCTAAAGGTATTATAACCATAGATGAGATCAAAGATTCTCTAGCTGGAAAACCCTTACCTCTAAAAAAATGGAGACCAGTCCCTGCAGATGGCTTGTATTTTAAAAGAGCCCATTACGAAATTAAATAAATCTAGTAATTCAATCAAAAAACACCTCCATAATAGGAGGTGTTTTGTTTTATACAAGATGAGTTTCTGATATTTCTAAAAGAATTTTATCAATATCTTTTCTTAGATTTACATTTTTTGGCATTTCTAATTCGATTTTTTGTGCTGATCTGAGAACAGTACTATGTGATTTACTGAATAAATTCCCAATTTCTGTAGAAGTATATTTGGTATGCTTTGAGGCAATATACATAGCAATTTGTCTCGGATGTGCTTTAGAGCTAAGTTTACTATCGGATTTAATATCACTCGTTTTAATTCCAAAATGTGCTGCAACTGCTTTTTGAATTTCGGGGATGGATAAATCCTTAGGAATCTCTATGTTGATTTTATCACTAAGCACTTCTCTTGCTAGTTTTAAAGAGATCTCTTTTTTCTTTAGGTCAGCATAAGCAAATAATTTTAGGAGAGTGCTTTTTAGTTCACGAATATTAAGCTCTACCGTATCTGCAATAAGATCAATAATTTTATTATCTACTTTATGATTTTCACGCTGAGCCATATCTAATAAAATAGCTTTTCTTGTTTCAAAGTCAGGATTTTTAAGATCTACTGCTAAGCCACCATCAAGACGTGTGCGAAGACGAGGATTGAGATCTTTTAATTTTTTAATTTGTCTGTCTGAAGTAAATACCATTTGTGCACCACGAGAAATAAGAGCATTAAAGACATTTTCTAATTCTTCTGTTGTGGAATCTCGAGATTGCATTCCTTGAATATCATCCATTACTAAGAGATCACATTGTCTGTATTTTTCACGGAAAGCGTTCATAGATTTTTTTTGTAGATGATCGATAAATTCATTAGTAAAATCTTCACTAGTGATATAAATTGCTATAGCATTTGGATTTTTGTTATAAAATTCATGAACGATAGATTGTGCTAAATGTGTTTTGCCCGTACCCATAGGTCCAACAATTACTAGAGGATTGTATTTGGTATTTTCTTCTTCTACGACGATAGTAGCTGCTTTATAAGCAAAGTCATTACAATTGCCTGGAATAAAATGATCAAAGATAAACTCAGAAGCAAGATTTTTAAAATTTGCTTTGTTGGGAAGATCTTTTTTAGGAGCTAAAGGAGTCTGATTGACAATAGAAGTTTGGTAAGAATCCATAATTTCAGGAGTAATGATACGAGCTTCTTGAGCGATCTCAATACGAAAATCTTTGTTTAGATTGTTTTGGGACAAATATTCTTTTAATATAGGAATACAAGTTTTTTCAAACCAACCTTTAGTAAAAGGATCTTCAGCAGCGACAACGATTAAATAATCGTTTTGACACTCTTTGAAGTAAATACGTTTTAGTAGAGGACTAGAAAGACCTGTGTCTAACGAGTTTGAAAGATGGTGAAGAAGAGCGTTCCAAAGTTCCATAATAGTAGCATCCCTTAATTGTAATATTTTTTAATTGGTGAGAAAATTGTTTTTTGATATTTGTTTTTTTGCTGTAGCTTATTATTATATTTTTTTCATAAAAAAGCAAGTGCTTTTATCTGTTTGAAATATAAGAGTTCTAATTGTGCGATTTTGCATTTTTCTGTGTTGTTTTTATTGAGAATTGCACAATAGAGTGTTTCTAAAAAAAATAATTCCTTATATTATAATAAGTTGAATGATCTATAATTCTTCGGTTTTTTATGCACAGAAATACAATATTTGTGTGTTTTTATTTGAAAAAAAATTATTTTTTTTTAATTGTGTTTTTATTTGAAAAAAGCTATAATATGTTATAATTTATTTATAGATATAAATATTATGTTAAGAGTATTAGGAGTTTATGGTATGTCTTTTGATGTCAATCGCATTGCTAGTTTAGCAAATCTGACCTTAAGTGAAGAGGAAAAACAAACAGTAGAGACCAAAATGGAAGGGATTCTAAAATTTGTAGAATCAATAACAAAGTTAGATCTTGGTGATCATAGTGCTAGTATTTCCAGCTATGACTTGGCTACTGTCTTAAGAGAAGATATTGTAGGGCCTACACTTAGCCCAGAAGAGTTAGCTGTGAATGTTCCAAAACTCGATGATTTTAGTATTATTGTGCCACAGGTGATAAAAAAATAATGTTGTCTTTAGCCGAACATCCAAGAATATTTACTTCTCAAGACGAAATAGAGACAGTCAATCTACCAAAAGACAAAGCCATCGTAATAGATATGGGCTGTGGTCATGGGGATTATATGTTAGCACATTGTCCTGATGATACCGATGTGTTCTGGATAGGAATAGATATCTCTCGTAAAAGAACGATAAAAACAGAAAAGCGATTGCTCAGAGAAAAAAATGATAATTTTATTTTGTTTGCAGATGATGGGCAAGATGTCTTAGGGATACTTCCTGCAAATTCTGTAGATGTTATACATATTAATTTTCCAGATCCTTGGTTAAGAGAGAGACAATGGAAAAATAGACTTTTTAGACCTTCTTTTGTTACTGATTTAGTTAGAGTACTAAAAAAAGGTGGAGAATTATCTTTTGTTACCGATGTTAAAGAATATGCAGATTCTGTCGCAGAAATATTAACTCAGTTTCCACAATGGACAAGCTCATTCACCCCTGTGGTTCAAGAGAATATATTTGAGAGTTTCCCTACATTATTCTATAGAAAGATGAGTCCTTTAAGACCTATTTCTTATATAAAATTTCACAAAACATAAAAATAAATAAAAATATTTCAAAAATCTTTTAAAGGAGAATTTTATGCCACATTTTATTAATGATGATTGTATCAACTGTGCAGCATGTGAATCAGTATGTCCTGTACCTTGTATTAGCGAAGGCGACGGAGCACGTGTGATTGACGAAAGCTCATGTATTGATTGTGCAGCTTGTGTATCAGTATGTCCTGTAGATGCAATTCACGCTCGATAAATCATAAAAAATAAAAAGCCCTATGAAATATTCATAGGGCTTTTTATTTTTTAAATCATCTATATATAGAATACAGATGATTTTTGTAAAATAGCTTGATAAAATTTTATAAATGGGTTAAGATCTGTATATCTATATTCCGACTCTTAAAAAGTATAATTTTAAATATTTAGTAAAATATTATAAATTATATGAAGATTTGATGGAGCAACAACGTGAAAAAAACAATTATTGTTATAAGCATATTTATTCTTAGCCAAGTTACTTTTGCACAAGGGATTATCAATCCTAGTGCTAATGACGTTCTAGATGAATCTATAAACACTATCTGGAATCAAGGTAGTGACAGAATGTTTATACAGGATGTAGGACCTGAATCTTTGGGGGGTAATAATATTATCGCTCCATTAATTCCGCCTGCTCGTTCTCGTCAAATCCCTGGTTCAGAACAATTAATTATTCCTATAGAAGAATCAGACGGACCTCTCAACTTATCTCCCAATGATACAAAAGCTTATATCACATACAATAGAGCTACTATTGCCTTTAGAAATAAACAATACGAAAAAGCTAGAGTATTGTATAGAGATCTAATCAGACAATATCCAGAATCTAGTTATACTCCTTATGCTTTGTATGTCTTATCTATTTCAGAAACAGATTATAGAAGAAAAATACGAATCTTGCTTACTATTAAAGAACGTTTTCCTAATTTCCCTCATAAAGATTTAATCTTGGATAGACTAGGGGATATCTACTATATATTAGATAGTCCAGAGGCAGCAATAGAAGTCTTAGAATTATCCAAATCTTCTTATTCATATTATTTAAGAGCGATGATAGCACTCGATTCTCAAAAACCAAATCAAGCAATCAAACTTATCAGAGATTTCTTAAAAACAGGTCCTAATAACGAAGCAGCTTATCAAGCATATATGCTTTATGCTGAAGCATTAATCGCTATAAGAGGCTATGAAAATGCCCTTATTGTCCTAGAAAAAGCAGTAGAATTAAGACCGTGGGCATACGATAATGGTGGGCTTATCTTATTAAATGCAGGTAAATCATTTTATAATGCTGAACAATATAGAGAAGCTTTATATGTATTTAGTTTATTAAGATTACGTTTTTCCAGATCTACAGAATCTCGTGTAGCAGAACAATATTTGGTTTCCTTGAGTAAAAAGAATATTGTCAGTATGCAATCAGTGCCTTGGATCGCTAATAGTTTTGAAACTATTATTAAAGCACAACCTGTAGTGAGTTTACGTACCCCTAATGGTCCTTCTATTGATGATATTATGGAGATGAATAATCTTCCTAAAACTGCAGTCCCAGAACCAAGTTTAGAAGGGATAGCCTTTCTTCCTCCTATGCCCGTACCTGTACCCGCTAATAATAAATATTCTATTTTAGTTCCTTTGACTGATGTAGGTCCAAGAGTAGAATTGGTAACCCTTACTAATATTGTTCTGCAAGAATATACCAACCAAACAGAAAGAGTTTTAACTAATAGAGTATTTGTAGTAGAAACAAACACTTTGACCAATAATCATACAATTTTTAGTCAAGAATTCCTTACGAATATACACACTAACGCTGTACAAATATGGGAAACAAATAATGTTGTTTCTTACGAACCTGTGGTATTATGGCGTACTAATTATAAAAATATTAACATCACGAATCTTGTTACTAATGTTATTGATCATGTTGTTACGAATGAAAAAATTGAATTATCTCCATTATGGCGTACGAATTATAATTTTGTTAATAGACCTAGAAGTATTACTAATGTAATTTATAGAGATATTACGAATAGATTCTTAGAACTTGGATTTGACAATAAAACAAATTGGCGTGAAAATATTATTAAAAAACGATTTATTGAGGTTGTTCCATCATGGAAATCTATCTATCAATCAATAGATACTAATGAACTAGTTACGAATGTAATGAAAGAAATTGTGACTAATCAACGTTTAGAAGTAGTGCCACGTTGGGTTGATAATATACGTACTAACGATGCTTATAAATTAGTGAACAAAGTTATTACTAATACCCGTTTGAGAATTGCTCCTCGTTGGATTACGAATCTTCAAATCATTCAAACGAATATGATAGATGCCGTTATTACGAATACAATGAATGCTGTTAAAACTAATGTGTCAGAGCAAGTAATAACTAATCTTATTAATATTACTCACGATAGCACGAATGTTCTTACGAATGTAACAGAAAGAGAATTAACAAACTTTATTAATGTGAATAAATATGTAACTAATGTAATCACGAATGTGATAGAAAGAGTGATATCAAATAGAATTAACAGACCATTTGAACAAACTAATCTTTACACAAATATCACAGAAATAGTAATCACCAATAGAATTAACAGACCATTTGATAAAACTAATGTGTTCACAAATATGCTGGAAATGGTGATAACTAATAGAGTTGAAAGACCATTTGAAAAAACTAATCTCTTTACAAATGTAACAGAGATGGTAATAACAAATAGAATTAATGGACCATTTGAAAAAACTAATCTTGTCACAAATGTTACAGAAATGGTAATCACCAATAGAGTCAATAGACCATTTGAAAAAACTAATGTATTTACCAATATGACAGAAATGGTGATTACTAATAGAGTTAATAGAGCCTATAATAAAACCAATGTCTTTACAAATATGACGGAAATGGTGATCACCAATAGAATCAATAGACCATTTGAAAAAACTAATCTCTTCACAAATGTTACAGAGATGGTAATCACCAATAGAGTCAATGGACCATTTAATAGAACGAATGTATTCACAAATGTTACAGAGATGGTGATTACGAATAGAGTCAATGGACCATTTGAAAAAACTAATCTCTTCACAAATATTACAGAGATGATAGTCACCAATAGGATTAGAAGACCATTTGACAAAACTAATGTCTTTACAAATATGACAGAAATGGTCATCACTAACAGAGTTAATAGAGCGTTCAATAGAACTAATGTATTTACAAATGTAACAGAGATGGTAGTTACTAATAGAGTTAATAGAGCCTTTAACAAAACTAATGTCTTTACAAACATGACAGAAATGGTACTTACTAATAGAGTCAATAGACCATTTAATAGAACTAATGTCTTTACCAATATGACAGAAATGGTAATTACCAATAGAGTTAATAGAGCCTTTAACAGAACTAATGTATTTACAAACATGACAGAAATGGTCATTACCAATAGAGT
>CAMRBT010000017.1 GCA_947040475.1 uncultured Brevinema sp. | reverse complement strand
ACAACAAGATAAAAGATGTAGATAAATTATACCAAAATTTTGTGAAAAAATCAGATAGATTGTCTAATGTAGAAGAATTAATGCGTAAGCTTGATCAACAATATAATGATATTAACAATCTCAAGAAAGAGCTTAGTCAAATGTCTACTACCTTAAAAGAATCGCATGATCTGGGTAATGATACCGTGCAAAAAATGCAAGAATTTAAAACTGAATTAGAGCAAAAAGCTCTTGAATTGGTTGAGAGTTCTTCAGAGGCAGATAGAATGCAAGAGTTTTTATTAGCCGCTATTCAAGAGGCTAACGGAGTAACTCAATTATTCTCATCGCTTACAGAAGAGAGAGATAAAGCTCAATCCTTAGAAGAATTATTATTAAAAAATCTAGAGACCTTCAATGAATTACAAGATTCCTTAAATCAATTAGAAACAAGAAAACAATTTGTTGATGAGATGATGAGTGCTATCAATTCTTCAGAAGAGAGCGTCACAAATGCAATGGCTAATTCGGAAGAGATGGGTGCTCGTATGCATGAGATCAACGAATTTACCCAGGATATCCAAACAAAATTAAGCTCGCTACAACAAGAAATGCAAGAATTGGCAGGTGATCAAACGCAAGTTAAAACAGCTGTTTCAAAATTAAACGATTTAGATCATATGGTAATTCATATTGAAGAAGAAATGAAACGCTTAGAAAAAATGCGTGATTGGATCGCAATTTCTATGAATAATGTAGAGCGTATAGGAGCGAAAAAAGGCTTGGCCCCTTTCGCTAACGAAGAAAAAGGTTTAGATGATGCTAATGTTAAAAATGTTCTTCGTTTATACGAAAAAGACTGGAGCATAGGAGATATTGCTAAAAACTTAAAAGTATCCACAGCCTATGTAGAACTGATTATAGAACGATATAGATCTTAGGAGATAAGAATGTTAGATATACAAAGATTAGAACAAAACACAGAAAAAGCTGAAGAGTTATTAAAATTCAGAACAGAAATAAATCAAATAGATAAAGCCCTTGTGATTAATGGAGAGCGTAGAAAAGCTCAAGCAAGAGCCGATGAGCTTAGAAATAAGAGAAATGATCTTTCTAAAGAAATTGGTATAAAAAAAGGTAGTGGCGATCATGAAGGTGCAGAGCTATTATTAAAAGAAGCAGACCATATTAAAGGTGAGATGTCCGCTTTAGAATATACTCAAACCATGAACGAAGAGCGATTAAAAGAAGTGTTAGAAAAAATACCAAACATCCCTATGGATGATGTCCCTGTGGGTAAAGATGAAAGTAGTAATGTAGAGATCAAAAAATATGGCACTCCTAGAGAATTCAGCTTTGAGCCTTTATCACATGTTGATTTATTAACAAATCTCAAAATGTGGGAGCCAGAACGTGCGACCAAAATTGCTGGAAGAGGATTTCCTGTACTTCGTAATTTGGGTGCTCGTTTGGAAACAGCCTTGATTAATTTTATGTTAGATCATAATATTTCTTGTGGTGCGGAACAAATGTGGTTACCTTTTGCTATTGCAGATCATTCTCTTTATGGCACAGGCAATTTGCCAAAATTTGGTGAAGATCTATTTAAAATAGAAGATACTAATTTGTATTTAAATCCAACAGCTGAAGTAGCATTGACTAATATTTATAGAGAAGAAATTATGGATCTTACAGATTTGCCAAGTCGTTTTACTGCTTATTCCCCTTCTTTTAGAAAAGAAGCCGGAAATTATGGAAAGGACACTAAAGGCTTGATTCGTGTACATCAATTTAATAAAGTCGAGTTAGTAACAGTTTGTAGAGCTGAAGAATCAGAAAATGAACACCAAAGAATGTTAGAAACTTCAGAAGCAATTCTTCAAAAATTAGAATTACCTTATCGTATAATTACCCTATGTCAAGGTGATATGGGCTTTTCAGCAGCAAAAACATATGATATAGAGGTTTGGTTACCATCTTTTGGAGCTTATAAAGAAATAGCATCTATTTCTAATTGTTTAGATTTCCAAGCTCGTCGTGCTAATATTCGTTATAAACCTGAAAATTCTAAAAAAACAGAGTTTGTGCACACCTTAAATGGGTCTGCATTAGCGGTAGGACGTACCTTAGTAGCCATATTAGAAAACAATCAACAAGCAGATGGATCTATCACTATTCCAAAAATTTTACAAGATTATTTTAAGATGGATACAATTAAAAGTCTGTAAAACGTATTATTTTGCAAATATACATTGACAAATGAGTTAAATTATTATTACAATAAAGATACAATGATTATTGTTTGTAGAAAGTTTATAGAGGTTATTTATGAGAATAATGATATTAGCGATATCTTTACTAATGCAAAGTTATTCCTTTGGAGTAACAAATGTGACTGTTTTTTCAACGCTTACAAATTCTACAGGTATTCCCACTCCTCCGACGATGGCTCTCCTTCCTTCTTTAGAAATTGTATCTTCTATCCTTAATCCTTCTAATACTATAGAAGATATTAACGAACAATTTATAGATGATGAAGAGTACACAGGAAGCGAAGCCTTATATGTGCCTGAGAGTATGCAAGGGGTTTGGTGGCGTTTTTATACACAAAGTACTAGTTTGTTTAATATAATAGCTCTTAGTGAAGAAATCTTATCTTTTGATAATGATGGTACGGCATTATGGTTACAAGATGTAAAAACTACCAGTACTGTCCATTCTAGATCTCAACGAAAATTACAAGTTTCGTATTTTGATTTATTCAATCATATGTTCTTTGTTTTTCATTATAGAAATCAAGATCCAACTTCTCAAAAAGTTCGTGATAAACAAGGCTTTTTTATTCGTATTTTGTCTGATCAATCTTATATGCAAATGTCCACAAGCCCTAACTTTGAACCAGAAAGAAGTATGTATTGGAGACGTTTTCCAAAATATAATAAAAAAGAAAACTTAACCAACGCAATCGTTACTAATGCCATTATTACAAATGTAGTAACAGTAACGAATACAATAACTGAATAATATAACAACAACAAAGAGGTCTCTATGAATAAGATGTTATTAATGTTCTCACTTTTTATGCTCACAAACATTTCTTACTCCGAACAACAAGTTAATCATGCTGCTTTACAAGGAGTATGGACTTATTTTCATATTACTACAGATTTTTTCACAGAAGATAAAATGGTGGGTGCTGAGCAACGCTTGTATTTCCAAGATGGTCAAAATCTTACCCTTACTGTTTTAACTAAAGAAAATGAATATTTACAAAGCACTTCTTATAAATTGAATTATACACTATCTCTTAGGGATAATGTTCCTTATATCACTCTTTTTTCTACAGAAAGCAAACAAGTTTTAGGTGCCTATTTGAGGATTCCTTATGAAGGATCTTTAGAAATGGCAGGCGATCCAAGTTTTGCCACAAAAAAACAACTCTATCAACGACAAGTAAATGTCATAGAAGAGTCGTTATCTTTACCAAAAAATATCACTAATTCAACTACTAATTTGAATTAGTTTTCTATTAAACTTTATTAAATTTAATTCTCTGATGTAAGGGAATTAAATTTAATATAATCATGTGTCAAATCACAAGTCCATAACTCAGCATCATGTGATCCTATCTTTAAATCAATAGCTATTAAACATTCAATTGCGTTCATATTTTGTGAAACATTTGCAATGTGAGAAGTATTTGGTTGCCCATTTTCAAAAAGAACAGAATTATTCAATGAAAGAGTAATACTGTCAATCTCAAAATCTATATCACTAGATGAAATAACATTAATAATCCTTTGCCATGCTGATTTTTGTCCAAAAAATCCTGTCTTCACTTGATAAGATTCTGCAATAGATCTCACTAGAGTTTCTGCTTGTTCAGGAGTGGCAGCATTTTTTACTTGTAATTGGATAAGCTTAGTTGTTCCTAAACCTTGTTTTAATAATAATTTAGCAATGTTTAATAAAAGCTGTTTTAGTATATCTACAAAAATATCAAAGCGAGGATCAGATTCTTTTGAAATTAACTCGTTTTGAGCTTGTCCATTAGCTAACAAAAAAATGGAATCATTAGGACTGATATCATTATCTATAGAAATTCTATTGAATGATAGGTCAGTAGCCAGTGTCAAAGCTTTTTGTAATAAAGGAACAGAAATATTAGCGTCCGTAGTAATAAAAGCAAGTAAAGTCCCATGCATTGTTTCTAACCATGGTTTTATCATACTTTCACCCTTTACAGATGCTCCAATAGTGATTTTGTCGTGGTCATCTATTTTGAATTTATAAGCTAGATTTTTTTGTCTGGTATCACTAGTAGAGATACCAGAACCAAAATTTCTGATATTAGATTCGTTAGGAATAACATTAACTAAACGTTCAATACCATATTTGACACGGGTCATGTTCAAGGGAATACCAATAGATCCAGTAGACGCTAATAAACAAGATCCTTTCGGAATGTTTAGGAGTTCTTCTGTTAAGTCTACCATTTGTTGAGCATTGTCTAGTCCTTCTTGTCCTGTTAAACAATTTGCGTTACCACTATTAATCAAAACAGCATTACAAGGTTTTTTGAGACGTTTTTTATCAATAGCGATATGTGCACCTTGAATACGGTTTTTTGTAAATGCCATAGCAACATTACAAGGTGTTTCACTTAAAAGTAAAGAAATATCTTTAGATCCTCCAGTTTTTAAGCCACAAGATACTCCCGTTGCTCTAAATCCTAGAGGAGCTGTTACCCCATCTTCTAATTGTTGTATTTCAACCATTGCCAATCCTTCTTTACTTTAATATTTATTAATTGATTTTTTATTAATTTTACTTAACTTTATTTAACGACTTGCTAGTTTTTCTCTGACAAGGATATCGATTTCTTTTAACTTGACTTCATCTTCTTCAAGCATTTGAATGATGTTATCACGTCCTTGTCCCATACGTTCTTCGCCTTGGAAATACCAAGAACCTTTTCTTTCTATAATACCCAATTCTGCAGCAGCATCAACAATACAAGCTACTTTAGAAATACCTTTTCCGAAACGAATTTCGAAGGTAGCGTTTTTGTGAGGTGGTGCCATTTTGTTTTTAATGACTTTGGCAACAACGAGGTTTCCTACTACTTCATCACCACGTTTTAGTTGTTCTTTTCTACGAATTTCAATACGAATAGAAGAATAGAATTTTAAAGCCATTCCCCCAGTGGTAGTTTCAGGGCTACCGTAGATTACCCCAATTTTCATACGAATTTGGTTGATAAAAATAATAGAACAGTTCGCTTTACTGACAATATGAGTGAGTTTACGTAGGGCTTGACTCATTAAACGAGCTTGCATTCCCATTACGGAATCTCCCATATTACCTTCGATTTCATTTTTAGGAACAAGAGCAGCAACGGAGTCAATAACGATAAGTTCCACAGCACCACTACGAACAAGAGCTTCTGTAATTTCTAAAGCTTGCTCTCCATTGTCAGGTTGTGAAATAAGAAGATTGTCAATATCAACACCAATATTTTTAGCATAATCAGCATCTAAAGCATGTTCAGCATCAATAAAGGCACAAGTAGAACCTTGTTTTTGAGCTTCTGCAATGATACTAAGAGTAAGAGTGGTTTTACCAGATGCTTCTGGTCCATAAATCTCGGTGACACGACCATAAGGGATACCACCTACTCCAAGAGCTAAGTCTAAAGTAAGAGCTCCAGTAGGAATAACAGGTATAGCTTCGATTTCTCTAGTACCAAGACGCATAATAGAGCCTTTACCATACTGTTTTTCGAGCTGGTTCATCGTTGCATCTAAGGCTTTTCTTTTGTCTTCTGAAACTTCTGCCTTAGCAATATCAGCTGCACTAGGTTTTTTATCTGCTATCTTTTCAATTTTCACTACTTTTTCTACTGTTTTTTCAACTTCTGGAATATTTTTTTCTTCACTCACTATGAAACTCCTAAAATATATAATATATGCTCTATACTATAACATAATTATCTGTAAATCACAATAAATATTTTAAGGATATATTTAAATAGTAGCGTTTATTCTTGCATGAAATCGATTTATTAGTTATAATAGATTCTACATATAATATTTTAATCTTTTGGAGGATTAATGAGATATTTATTACTAATTATGATAGCACTACCAATGAATTTATTTCCTCAGTCAATAAAGGTATTTAATGCAAGCTCTGTTATTGATATCATAGAAAAGTCATCATCAAAAATTAAAAGTTTTAAAGGGAGATTTGTCTACAAAAAAGATAAAAGATCCTATTCAGGCTATATTATTTATGTGGTGCCTGACAAACTCTTAATGCAATTTGGAACAGAAGCTAGTCCCCAAAATAAAAAAATCGTATCAGACGGTAAATTTATTTGGATTCAGGAAGGGGATATTATCGCTCGTCAAAAAATGGGTGAGAATTCTAGTCCTATTACTGGTTGGAATATTAAAAAATTAAGAAGACAATATATTGCAACAGCACCAAGTTCTGGTTTAGAAATCAAATATGGGTCAGTTCCTGCATACCAAATTGTTTTTGAACCAAAAGTGAATACCACCAGTTTTCGTAGTATTGATATGATAGCCGATAAAACAGGTCTTATCAGACGTGTAAAGGCAACCTCTAGAATTGGAGTGGTCACAGAATTGTCTATTTCTTATTCAGAGTTTAATAGAGAATATAGTGAAGATGAATTTGTTATTAATACCACAGAAGATTCTCAAATTTATGATAATATTTTTGAATAAAATAGTAGGAAACAATCAATGAAAAAATACTATTTATTAATAATTACTTTTTTAACAATTACTACTTCTTGTGCGATACAAGGTGAAGTTTATAGACTTCAAACAAGAATCAATTATTGGCATCAATTATTAAATGATGATGAAGAAAAAATGTTTGCTCAAAATAAAGTAAAAGAATTGGGACTAATTTTGGATCAAAAAGAAGAAAGTGATCCTCAATTTAAACAACAAATTCGTGAAGTGCGTATTAACGAAGCTATTATGAGTTTTGATGGAGAACAAACAGCACATTTCTTTTATAATGTTTTATTAAGAGACCTTGCAAAATTTTCTTATGAAGAATTTATAGATTCTTTATCCATAGAAGAAAAAACTCAATTTGTTCAAAAAACTCTTCCAGACACGATTTTTACAGCAAAAAAATCAGTATTTAAAAATGCGATTGACGACTATGGATTTAATAGTTTCACAAATGAAGAAATATTAAACTATTATAGAACGGTATCTTTTCCTGCCAATTATTATGTGGTGGTCTATGATATACTAGCATTCTTAGCAAAATATCGTAGTATGGATCTTTTTTTACAAGGTGATGTTAAAGGTACAGTAGATATTTTTAATAGCATAGAAAAAAGACAAAACTCAAAAAGTATTGCCGTAAGAAATCAGGCTAAAAAAGATTTGGTATTATGGAATGACTTTAAAAAAAGAACTTTTTTGACTTCATTATCTGATGCAGAATTTGCTGAGATACTTCTTATAGTGTTGCCAGAAATGGATACTACCGTACTAATACAAACAATAGATAATATCAAAAACAGGTTTAAGGAAGAATAAATGGCGATTATCCCAGAATTACAAGAATTAATAACTCAGTTGACAGAAGAATGTGAAAGATTAACAATGGAAGATATACAAGTGTATGATGTTAAAGGACTTACTTCTTTGACAGATGCTGTAATCATTGCTACGGCGACACATGGTTTACAATTAGATGCTGCTCGTAGAAGTTTGTCTGTGCTAGCAAAACAAGCTGGATACATGGTACAAAACCGTACAGAAGATTATTCTGAAGGGTGGTTAGTATTGGATTGTAGCGATTTAGTGATTCATGTTTTCATAGAAGAAAAAAGAGATCTTTATGATATAGATAGTATCATGAATGCTCTTCTTCATTCTCGTTCTCTGCCATCACAACCTGAAGAAGATCTTGATGGCGAAGACGGAGAAGAACTGTCTGAACAAGATTTAGAAGAAATTCTTGATCAACTTACAGAAGAAGAAACTCAAGAGTTTATTAAAATATTAGAAACAGAAGAAGATAAAAATAAATAATCTATTAGTAAGCAGACAGTAAATAATTCGTTTTAAACAGCCTGTTTAAAACAGATTGTTTACTGTTTATTTCTAGGTACAATAAACTGAGGTTCTTGAGTGTGTTTTTTTATTTTTTTATAACTAACACTTGAGGGTCTTTTCTTTTTTGATTCTTTAACTGTTGTGAGAGTGAGGGTGTCAAAATCTTCATTATCTTGTGTTAAGGTAACAAAAAAGCCTTGTTGTTTTTGCACAATATCATTTTCGGGATTTTGATCTGGTTTATGAAAAACCATAAACTGTTCATTATCTCTTTGGAGAATGGTGTAGATACTTTTACCTTGTAATTTTTCTGAACTATTATCATAGATAAATACAAGATTATCTGTATGAAAAATAAGCTCTTCTTCATAATAAGAAAATGTACCTTGATTATCATCAGTCCAGGGTCTATAGATACCATAAGTTCTATACCATGTTCCCTCTAATAAATTTATATCTATATCAACTCCTAATACTAGAGAAAATGGTTGTAATAATAGTAAAAGCAATAATTTTTTCATGATGAATACCTCTTGTGTTTTATACATTAATAAATTAAATATAGTTATCTTAGGGAACAATAGTCAAGAAGAGAAGGGTAAAAATGATTATAACAATAGATGGACCTGCAGGAGCAGGTAAAAGCACAATATCTCAAGAGTTTGCAAAAGTAATAAATTATGATGTTTTGGATACTGGTGCTATGTATCGTTGTGTGGCTTTGTTAAAAAAAGAAAGCGATTTAGTTTTAAATGATGCTAAATTACAACAAGATATTTTAAACATGGACATCGTTTTTCAAAATAATGAAGTTTTATTAAATGGTAAAAATGTTACTAAAGAGATTAGAACTGCCGAAATAGATATAATAACTTCCGTAGAGGTAAGCCCTCATTATTTTGTGCGATCAGAAATGTGCAACCTACAAAGAAAAATGGCTGAAGATAAAAACATGGTGGTAGAGGGAAGGGATATGGGATCGAATGTGTTTCCTAACTCTCCTTTAAAGTTTTATCTAACTGCTAATGCTAATGTTAGAGCGAAGAGGCGACACGATCAATTATTAGAAAAAAACATTCACAGAGATCTCAAAGAACTAGAGCGAGAAATCGAAAAAAGAGATTTTGAAGATATGAATAGAGTGCACAATCCTCTCTGTATTCCAGAAGGAGCTCATATTATTGATACAAGTGATCTATCATTACAAGAAGTGTTACAAAAAATGTTGGAGATATTTCAAAAAATATCTTAATATAAGTACAGTAAATAAAGGATTTAATATAATGAACAAATACATAATGTGTTTATTTTTGTTAGCTACACAAATATTATTTGCTCAAACTTCTGTAGAAGTAAAAAGTGCTGTTGCACTAATAGAAGATCCCACTACACAAATAGTAGACGGGGCGATCAATACTAATACTTTGAACGCAACAATGGAAAGTAACATTTCAAATGTTATAGAAGAAAAAACAGAAGAAGAAGATGAATCCTCCGTAGAAGATGGGGAATTTTCTGTTTCTAATATTTTTAAAACATTACTTATTACTTATCCTCATATCGTAAAAACAGTCCCTAAGGCAGAGAATCCTCACCACCCTGATCTTGCTATTAATGTGAGAGGGATTAACTTTTATAATGTGAATGGACGCTTCCTTTCTGAAGAAGAAAGAAAAAATTGGAAGAAATATACTTCCAATACGATTTATAGCTATCCTAGAGAAATACCCAATCCCAAGATCAGAACAAAAGATGAAATTAAACTCATGAAAAAACAAGGTTCAAAATATTATAGAAAAAGAAAAAAGCCTACATATTATGGTTTTCATAGAGCACTATATGGAATGAAAAATTTATCAGACACTAATAATCAAATTATGAAAACTAGGCTCTTTGGAAAACAAGTTCTCATTCATCAATTTGCTCATGACTCTTTAAAACAAGTAGAAAAAGAAGTCTATGCCTTAACAAATGATAATGATTACAAAGCAGAAGTAAAAAAATTCCTCAAAGAAGGGACTATTGTTTATTCTTTTTTTTGGCGTACTATTGCGGGATCAAAATCACGAAGTTTACACTCTTATGGGGTGGCGGTAGATGTCTTAGAAGAAAATTCTAAAAAGGCAATGTATTGGCTTTGGCGACAAAATCAAAAGATAGACTGGATTAGAGAGCCTATTAGTGTTAGATGGAATCCTCCAAATTCTGTGGTACAAATTTTTGAAAAATATGGTTTTGTTTGGGGTGGGAAGTGGAACTTTTATGATACCATGCACTTTGAATACAAACCTGAGATTTTAATATTAAATGGATATGATGTGACTCTTTTAAATCAACAAGCAATACCTTTGACTACGGAAGAATTTGCGAATCAAATAAAAATAGAGCTTCCTACAAATCAAACAGAAACACAAACTAATAAATAAAATATCCACAAAAAAAGCCTTGTATTTATACAAGGCTTTTTTATTTTTAAAGATAAATATTTTAAAATTCTTCTTCCCAATCGTTATGATTGGAAGAGGTTTCGTAAGAGTGTTTGTAACATAGTCTAGCTATTTCTACAACCATATCATAGAGAAAAACTTCATTTTTTGATAGGGTAAATTCTTCTTTGCCTGTTTTGTGTTCTTCTTGATTTTTATGGGAAAGTTCAAGATAATTGTCTAACAATTTGTGGACACCAATATCACCAAAATCATTTTCAGATCTGATATCTTCCATTAATTGAATATGAGCTATAAATTGTTCTTCGGAAAAGTCACGAATAATTTCCAAATTACTATTTTTAAAAGAAACCATTATTTGTCCTTAGTTGATATTTTATATATTATAATGCAATTTACGATGTCATTCAATCTTTTTATAAGAAAGTATTTTTTATATTGTTGCAATTTATATTGAGGGTATAATATAGTATCCTTAATAAGAATGATTTTTTAATCAGATAAATAATATTCTACAGTGGAGACCACCCGAATTAGCTTGATATGAGGGTTATTAAAATCTCTATTATTAATAGTAAATTGCCCTTGAGAAGCGTTTTTTATTTTTCCTAATTTACTTTGAGAATCTGTCGCAAATTTCATCGCAACGGCACGTGCTTCTTTGGTAGATTCTTCTATCATTTCTGGTTTTATCGTATTGAGCTTAGAAAAGGTATACTGTATAGGATTGTCATAATTACTATTTAAAAAAGCTATTCCTTGTTTACCCAATTCTGGTAGCTCTGTCATTAATTGCCGAATAAAAGTGATATTAGTAGATCGTATAGTAATATATTGTTTAGAGACATAACGAAAAGCACTAGGACCATCATTAAAAGTTTGAGCTTGCTTGTCGGTGATCTGAGGGGGTGAAATAGAAATATCATCTAGAGACAATCCTTTTTGAATGAGAAAATTAGTAATAGTGTTTTTTTTCTTATCCAAAGTGTTGTATAAGACTGTAAGATCGTTAGCTGTTTCGGTAAAACCTATAGGCCAAATAACAATATCCGCTGGGTATTCTCTTTCTGACAAACCTTTTACGGTTACACTTCTATCTAGTGTTTTGAAAGTAACAATAGCGTTTCCTAGAATAAGTGCTGCTATACCATAAGCGACAATAATACTGACTCCTAAAACTGTTATTTTAGGATCTAAATTTTTAATATTCATAAAAAGCTCCTACTTATTTATTATAATTTTAAATTGAAATATCGGGGTTGATGATGTCCCATAGCGATAAAATAGCAGGATTGCTAAGAGGAATCATTTCTTTTTTTAGAATAAGAAATTCTTTTGTATCTATAAAATATTCAGGATCAGGGCTTTTCGTCAAGATGTTTTCCCAAGTTAGTCCTATTCTCTTTTCAAACGATTTTTTATCAATGCCTTCTCTTTTTCTGACACCTAACATGAGGGCATCTTTGATGGCGGTGTGAAGATTGATATGTTCGGACTCTTCATAAGAGATAGGATTTTCACAATAATCCTTGAACTTAAAATGATTTCTATAATGAAATCCATTTCCATCATCAGGTAAAAATCCTGCAGCTCCAGATCCCAATCCCAACCAATAATCATAATTCCAATAGCCGAGATTGTGTTGTCCTTCTTTGCCTTTTTGGGCATAATTAGACGTCTCGTATCTAATAAATCCCAATTCATGAAGAAGGTCATCTGTAGTAGATTCGATTTGAATAGCTTGCTCATCAGGAAGGGGAGTGTATTTCTTTTGTTTTGTCCATAAAGATAATACGGTTTTGTCTTCTATTGATAATTGATAAGTCGAAATATGATCGGGTTTATACTGCATAACAGCTTCAAAAAACTCTTTATCCGTATCATTATGAATAGACAAAATCCTATCAACAGAAATATTATCAAAACCTACCTCTCTTAATATTTCGAAAGCTTTAATATTATCGTGAGGAGTACTTGTACGTCCTAAAAATTTTAGAGTATTAGCATTCATCGTTTGCCAGCCAAGAGAAACTCTATTGATTCCTAATTGATGCCAGATTTTTGCTTTTTCGTAAGTAACAGTTTCGGGATTGATCTCAAACGTAACTTCAGTTTCTTTTTGTAAACTAAATTGAGAAAAGATATTTTCTAGCTGATCCAGAGGCATCAAGGAAGGCGTCCCTCCCCCAAAATAAAGAGAACGAGAGGCAATTTGAGAAAAATCAAATCTAGTCTTATAATGAGCGATTTCTTGGAGGAGAGCATTATAATATTGATTGGTAAAATTATCAGACGTAGCAACACCAGCGGCAAAATTACAATAGTGGCATAGTTTGGTACAAAAAGGGTAGTGGAGATAAACTCGAGAAAGACTCATGAAAGATCCTTGAATAGTGTTTTATTTATTATAGAAGATAGTGAGAATAGTATCAATAAAAAGACAAAAAGAAACGCTAGCATAACACTAGCGTTCGTCCTATCGAGTAACTCTTAAAGAGCTACTACCTCAAATAAATTTACCATAGTTAAGTATACGTTATAATTGCGAGATTATCAATCTTTTTTGGGTTTAAAAGATTTTCTCTAGTTTGTAGTTAGATAGGTTTTGATTGATATATTGTTCTAAATATGATATAATTTATAAAATATAAATTGGAGTTAATATGACAAATATCTTAAAAGCTATACTTAATTTTGCTAAAAATAAAGATATATCTATTGTCGATCATTATAAAAGTAAAAATAAAATACAAGCAACAGGTGATATTCTGGAATACTATATTAAAGATCTGTTCTGTGATTCTATTCATTTATCAAAAGAAGATAAAGATAAAACATACACACAATTTTTTTCTTATTTAGGAAATACTAATAATCCTCCTGATTTTATTTTAAAAAATAGTGATGCTGTCGAGGTTAAAAAGTTAGAAAGTAATTCTAACTCTATAGCTTTGAATAGTTCTTTTCCTAAAAACAAGTTATATAGTAATGATCCTCTTATTAATAAAGCATGTAAAGAATGTGAAGACAAATGGATAGAAAAAGATTTGATATATACGATTGGAAATATTAACAAGACAAACGAGATACAATCTTTGTGGTTTTTATATGGAGATTGTTATGCAGCTGATTATGCTACATATCAAAAGATTAAAGATTTTATAGCTAACGGTATAAACAGTATGCAAGGTGTTGAGTTTTCTGAGACACAAGAGCTTGGAAGGATTAACAAAGTAGACCCTCTAGGAATTACCTATTTTCGTATTAGAGGCATGTGGGGAATAGAACACCCAAACAAAGTTTTTTCTTATCTTGAAGGTTCAAATAACAACATTTTGAATAGTATTATTTTAGAGAATAAATACATGTCTTTTCCAGAAAAAGATAGAAAAGAGATAGAAGATTCACCTACTATTAGTATAAAAAACATTGAAATTAAAAACCCTAACAATCCAGCACAATTGTTAAAAGCAAAATATATTTTTATTAGAAAATCAGTATAATGATGAATGTTGTTTCATTATTTTCTGGATGCGGTGGGCTAGATTTAGGATTTAAAAAAGCAGATTTTCAAATTACTTGGGCAAATGAATTTGATAAAACTATTTGGGATACTTTTCGTTTTAATTTTCCAAACACATCTTTAGACACAAGAGATATTAGAAATATTTTATCTAGTGAGATTCCCGATAATATACATGGTATTATTGGAGGTCCTCCTTGTCAAAGTTTTAGCGAGGCTGGAAAACGATTAGGACAGGAAGATCAAAGAGGGCAATTATTTCTAGACTATATAAGAATTGTTCGAGATAAAAAGCCTATGTTTTTTGTAGCTGAAAATGTATCAGGAATGTTGCATTCAAAACACAAAAATTTTGTTGATTTTATAGTAGACTCTTTTGAAAAAATAGGATATAACATTTCATTTCAACTATTAAATGCACATGATTATGATGTAGCTCAAGATAGAAAAAGAGTTATCTTTGTTGGTTATAGAAAAGATATTACTACAAAAGTTTTTAAATTAGATCCTATTGTTAATAAAAAAAACAATGTATTAAAAGATATTATTTGGGATCTAAATGATCAGGCAACGCCAGCTCTTGACAAGAACAAAGCTAATAAAAACTTGAAAATTTCCAATCATGAGTATATGACAGGAGGATTTTCAACAATCTTTATGTCTAGGAATAGAGTGCGTAGTTGGGATGAGCCATCTTTTACTATACAAGCTGGCGGTAGGCATGCTCCTATACACCCTCAAGCTCCTAAAATGATTAAGATAGAAAAAGATAAACAAATCTTTAAACAAGGATATGAGGATTTATACAGACGATTATCTGTGAGAGAGTGTGCAAGAATACAATCCTTTCCAGATGATTTTATATTTAAATATATAGATGTAGCAACAGGGTACAAAATGATCGGTAATGCTGTTCCTATAAATTTAGGATACCATATAGCAATGCAGATAAAACAAGATTTAAACATATAAAATAAAAACCACTTCATAATCGATGTGGTTTTTTTTATACTTCTTGACAATATGCATGGGAGACTTTATAATATACTAATTATTACAAGG
>CAMRBT010000016.1 GCA_947040475.1 uncultured Brevinema sp. | reverse complement strand
TATAAGCTTAGAGTTAAATAAATCTAATATCATAAATTGACTTTTAGGATTTAATAGATTATCTTTTTGAATATGATATAAGAATATATTATATTCATTTAGGAGTTTATAGATGAAATTATTGATATTATGTTTTTTAGTGCTGTTAAATTCTTCACTTTTTTCACACACTTTGTATAAAAAATCAATCTTTGATCATGAAACAACGATACAAAAAATAAAAAAAGTTATGGCAGATAATAGCTTAGAAATTCTTATAAGTATAGATCATGCTAAATCTGCTAGACTTAATAAACTATATATGCCTCCTTCTATTGTTATGATATTTGGTAATGCACAGCTAAACACTTCCCTCATGCAAGAAAATCCTGCTTGGAGTATTCATTTACCATTTGAAGTAGCGATATATGATGATTCTAAAGGAAATACATGGGTAGCCATGCCAGACATAAAAAAATATGAAAAGGAACTTAAAGCCTCTCCTGATCAAAAAAACAAATTATCTTTTATAAAGATGCTCTTAAATAAAATTCTACATTTAAATTAAAAACAAAAAAAAGAGAGTCTAAGCTCTCTTTTTTTTATGTAAATATTTATATGTTTAACCTATAATATCAATAGAATGTCCATTATCATCATCTAATAAAGATTTTTCAGGGATATCAAGATCTTCTTCTTTGTGATGATGTTGAGAGTCATTTGAATCTTCTTGAAAATCGTTCATGCCTTGTTTAATAGTATCCATAATTTCTGTATGATTTTCATCATCAGGTATTCGTACAACAGATTCTTTGTTTTTTTGGTGTTGATTTACAATTGTTTGAGCATGTTGAGCATATTTAATATTATGATCAGAATCTGGTGGTTTAAGGGTTTGAGATTGAGTAATAGCCATCATCATGTTAATAGGTTTGATACTCATGCTACCTCCGATAAAAAAAATAAAATACCAATAGTATAAGCCGGATTCTGTTTTTAAGAAAACATCTGTCTTATTATTATTATTACTAATAAAATTTTTGCGATCTACCCGTATGAAATCATAAAACCAATGATAGTACATACTGCTTAATCTTGCCTTAAGAAGGGTTTGTCATGCCTCTTCTTTTATAAGAAGAGCGGTAGGCTCTTACCCCACCTTTTCACCATTGTGGTCTTCGTTAAAAGATTTCACTGTTTATTTTCTGTGACACTTTCCCTCATATAATAAATTATATGGACGGCTCTTAACCGTTTCTTGGTTTTTTAAGGTCCAGACTTTCCTCTCTCATCTATAAAAATATAGAATATGAGCGTTTTCACTATTGGTATTTATTTATTTTTGTAAAATTATCACAATTGGACTATATCATAAAGCAGTGTGTAGTATTTAGTAATAACTTTATACCTACTTTATATTGATAAATATTATTCGCTTAACATATCTGTTTTCATAAATTAACAAATCTTTATAAGTCCTTTAACGGATAATTCCGTTTATTTTTGTTTTTTAGCTAATTCTTTATAGGAATATAATGCATTCACTATTTTTTCTTTATCTCTCATTTCCATATATAATTTATGGGTTTTATCAATTTGATTAAGTCCTACAGAGCCTATGGTGTATCCTTTGGATATATCTTGACCTGTTTTTACATTTAGTCTATCCATACCAGCGTATACAATAGTTCTATCTTCAGAAATTTTTAAGATAACAACATTTTGTAAGGTATTAATATAGCCAGCATATTGTACCTTCGCTTGTATAGGTGCTTCTAAAGTGGACTTTGATTTTAAGGTTATATCAACACCTCGTCCTGAAGTTGCTGCTGATAAGACCTGAGATAATTTAATAGGTAAAGGGACATTTTTAAATTTATTAGTTTTTATCCCTGTTCCTGATCTACTTCTAACGTATTCAGCTTTTTTACTGCTTTTTGGAGTTGTGGTTTTTGATCTACTCTTGTTAGAAACATATAATTTTAATGATTCCCCTACATAAATACGAGTGTTTCTTTTATTATTCCAAGATAACATCTGAGATCGAGATACTTTGTTTTTGATAGCAATACCATCTAAAGTATCACCCCTTCTAACTTTATATCTAATTAGTTTTGTGTTTGCAGTACGATTCTTAGAAGAATGTTCCAAATCTTTAGTGACTTTCACAGAAATATTTAAAATTTCTCCTACTAGTATTTTATCACTTCTTTTCTTATTGTTTTTTTTGAGCTGAGAAGGAGTAGTGCCAAATTTTGCTGCAATATAAGAAAGGTTTTCCCCTCTTCTTACTGTATATTTAATATTTTTATATTTAACATTAGATGTGGCTTTAGTTTTTGTGTTTTTGGGATAAATAGTTAATTTTTCATTAACATAAACGCTTGTTCTCTTTTTGTTATTCCATTTTAAAATATCTTTTAAAGGAACACCGTAGTCAATAGCTATTTGACCCAATGTTTCACCAGATCTAACTTTATGAATTGTTTTTTTTATGGTAGTAGCAGTTTTAGTTTGTTGAGGAACAACTTTGTTACCAACAATTAATTTTTCACCAACATAAATAGAGCTAGATCTTTTTTTATTTAATTGTTTTAGTTTTGCTATAGAAGTTTTATATCTTACAGCCACCCCACCTAAAGTGTCCCCTCTTTTGACTCTGTAAGTAACAGCTCTTATTTTCACGGGTGGAGGAGTTGGTTTTGCTACTACAACAGGCGTACTAACTGGAGTTTTTGTTAAAGGTATTCTCAACACTTGCCCTTCAATAACATGGTTTTCGGAGAGATTATTTAAGGTAACAATATGTGTGACTTGTGCCCCAAATGTATCTGATATACTTTGAAAAGAGTCTCCTGCTTTTACAGTGTAGTTAGAAATTGAAGAAGGAACATATATCTTCTGACCAATTTGCACATTATCGCTATATATATCATTTAATTTTCTTAAATCAGACAATGCAACGTCTTTTTTGTTAGCAATCACCCATAGCGATTCATTTCTTTGAATCGTATAGTTATTGGAATAGACATTTGAGGTTAACAAAAACAAGGAGATAAAGGTAATGAAAAACATAAAAGCTCCACTAAATATAAATTTAATTATAGTATATATCGGCACCTATTAGATATTATATAGTAATATTTTATATAATATTTAACAGACTTGGGTTTAATCCTTGCTTTTCATATATAACTGTATTATACTATACTATAATTATATTAACAACATAAGGACAAATTCATATGTTATCATTTAGCACTAATATCTTACAAAGTTTTGCAACAGATGCCTACAAAGTAAGTCATTTTTTACAATTACCAAAAAACACTCAAGCTTCTCGTTTTTATATTGCTCCAAGACGTGCATTGAGACCTGAGAATGAGAATTATATTGTTTTTGGGATTAGATATTTTATAGAAAAATATCTAAAAACCCCTATTTCCTATCAAGACATTGAAGATGCTAAAAATATATGGAAATTTTTCAATTTAAATGGGGTGTCTACAACATTTCCTGAAGAAGGATTTAAGAAAATAGTCTCCAAATATAAAGGCTTACTTCCTATAAAAATAGTTGGAGTCAAAGAAGGTTCTATTCTAAATAAATTCAATGTGCCTGTGTTTATTATTTCTGTAGATGATCCTGATCTAGTTTGGTTACCAGGATTCATTGAGACTGCTCTTCAACGCTCTATATGGTACCCTTCTACCGTTGCTACCATCTCTTATAATGTAAAACAAAAATTACTTAAAGCCCATAAAATTAGTGTCTCTGAAAAAAATTATAATGCTATACAATATCAATTACACGATTTTGGTGCCAGAGGTGCTACCTCTGGAGAAAGTGCAGGTATAGGAGGTTTGGCACATCTTCTGAATTTTCTAGGAACAGATACTATGGAAGCAGTCTATTTAGGATATAAATTATATGATATTCCTATTAAAGAACTAGCCAGCTCTATCACTGCATCGGAACATAGCACTGTTACCAGTTGGGGAAACAAACATCTTGGAGAAAGAGAAGCTTTACTCAATATGATAAAAACATGTAAAGACCATGGAGAAAGTATTTTTGCTTTTGTTTCAGATTCTTATGATTATTTTTATACCGTTGATAAAATTTGGGGAGATCCAGAGATTATCAAAGCTATCCAAGACGCAAATATCTCTCCTGTTGTTCGCCCAGATTCTGGAGATCCTGTAGAGGTTGTCCTTTATGCATTAGATTCTCTTTCAAAATCTTGGGGATATACGACCAATGAAAAAGGGTATAAAGTTTTAAATACTATAAGAATTATTCAAGGTGATGGGATGAATATTGATCGCATTTCAAGATTAATTGATGCTATTCTTGAACACAAATATTCTGTAGAAAATGTCTCTTTTGGTATGGGCGGAGGTTTGTTACAAAATTTGAATAGAGATTCTATGAGTTGGTCTATGAAAATGTACAAACTAAAACAAGATAATGAATGGAAAGATATTAGAAAAATCCCTGTAACACAACAAGATAAAGAGTCTTATAACCCCCAAAATGTTGTTGATGATACAGATTGGGTAACTCATTATCAATGGGATAGCGAATTATCAGAACCAATTATCTATACAGAAAGTTTTCAAGATATTAGAAAAAGAACAACTACGTAACATTAATTTAATGCGTATAATTGTTCTAGTTTTTTCCAATTTGTATTAGTGATTAATTGATTAACGATATTATCAAGAGCACCACTATGTTTGCTATCTTTGGTAAATTGTATCTTAAATAGCAATCCTGGGATGGTATCTATTGATTTGGTTGGATTGTTTTTATCTGATTCAAATTGATATACATAATAGACTGTCGATTCACTTATATTCCACAAATACAATCCTTGATTAGACTTTTTTAATGGAAATGTAGGAATATCTGCTTTAATAGCAGAATACTTTGCATTATTAATATACGTTTTATAATAACTAACTTCTTCAATTGAGTACACTAGAGAAATTTTTAGTTTATTTTTTGTATCATAATTAAAAACATACTCTATTTGTGTATTATAATTCACATGATTCTTTTGCATATCAAAGGAATAAGTATGATTGTTTGCTGTCATTTGTCTAGAAAAAGGAAGCTCTTTATAACTTTCGGAAAGTATTTTTTCGAAAGTTTTTTCTAATAATAAAGAGCTTTCTTTTAATACAGCCCCATATTCTTTGTTTTTATAGAACTCATTCACATTGCTAAAAACAGGAATAGTTAATAAAAAAACATAATAAAATGTTAATAAATTATATTTATTCAAAAGTAACCTCTTTTATTTGACATATTTTGTGAATTCTAAATATTCTTTCATCACATCCTTAGATGTCCCTTCCATTTTCACTTCACCTTTATGAAGCCACAAGGCATTTTCACAATTTTTTTCAATTTCTGCCGTTTCATGAGAAATCATAATAACAGAGTTATCAGAATGTATCATTTGGTTTAAACGTTCTGTGCTCTTAGCTCTAAAGTGCGCATCTCCCACACTAAATACCTCATCTAAAAGCAGTAAATCTGGTTGAATACATGCTGCTACAGAAAATGTGAGCCGAGATTTCATTCCACTTGAATAAGTATACATAGGTAATTCAATAAATTTTCCTAATTCTGAAAATTCTATGATTTCTTCAACTAATCCATTATCAAGATCATATTTAGGAATGCCTAATAGCAAAGCATTCAAATATAAATTATCTCTACCTGTCAAGTCTTCAATAAATCCAGCACCTAAAGTAAGTAATTGAGATTTTTTTGTGTTAATAATTAAAGAACCCGTATCAGGAGCAAAAGTTTTTGACAATACTCTTAATAAAGTAGATTTCCCAGAACCGTTAGTACCAACAATTCCTAAGTTCTTACCATTTTTTAATGTAAAAGAAACTCCTCTAAGAGCCTCAATTTTACTTAATTTACGATCTAACTCTTTTTTTGTAAATACTTTTTTTAGACTAAAGCTACTTTGAATAGTGTAGGTTAATTTAAGATTTTTTGCTTCAATGATATTTTCATACATATTTTCTGACTCCATTATCTAGCATTTATTCTATTATAAACTTGATCATTTTTATATAAAGTATAGATACTTAATATAATAAAGAATATTGTAATTAACATTAAATACAACACTCTCATTGTAGGGGGAGATTGTCCATAAGTAAAAATATCTCGAAAACTAGTAGTTAATATTCCTATAGGATTTAATTTTATATAAAATATATATTCCTGAGGTATAGTATCTATACTATAAAATATAGGAGTGGCAAACATTCCTATCATAATAAGATGAGGTAAAATATTAGTGAAATCATTCATAAACACATTGATATGAGCTGCAATCATAGAGCATGCCCAAGTAAGTAAAAATAAAGCTACTATTAAGATTGGCACATATAAAATATAAATAGTGAATGGTAATCCAAACATAAGCATTAATACCGCCAAAAACCCTAAAGAAAATAAAAAAGGAGTCAATGATGAGACACAAACAGCTAGAGGAAAAATAAATTTAGGAACATAATTATCTCGACAAACTCCTAAATTAGAGGATATACTTGTAGCAGATTGTTGTACAGACATAGAAAAATAACGCCAAACAAGCATAGCCGAAAAAAAGAATACAGGAAAATTCGGATCTCTTTGTCCAAAAGCCACTCTCACAAGAATAATATAGATTCCCATATTTAATAAGGGATCTAAAAACCACCATATGTATCCAAGGGCAGTGTTGGATATTTTAGCTTTTTCTAATGCTTTTATATAATAATAAATATAGTCTTTATACTCTATAAATTCTCTACAAAAACGCTTCATTATTGAAAAAAAAGTCATTAACTATCCCCTATTAAATTAAAAATTTGTTCTAATATTATAACTGTTTTTTGTATTTAATACAAGATTTATATCAAATAATTCAATTAAATTATTTGATATAATATATTGGAAACTTCTTTTTTATTAGTAAGAATATCTTTATTGCTATTTTTTAATGATTCTATAATTAGTCTTTCTGAATATTCTTTAAAGGTATCTTTGGTAATTAAAAAAGTCCAATCCGAGGCTTGTGCTAATAAAGTATAATATATTTTATCTTTAGAAATTTCTTGATCGTGTTTTAATAACATTTCCAATTCATATAATGAAGGTATTAACTTACTCCAAACTTTAGTAGTTTTTGGGTTTATCCATGACTCTGCATTATAATTAGTCCCCCATGTAGATATTAAGGGTTCTTGTTCCGGTAATGGTATATCCAAAAAATCATCGGTTATTTGAATATTAGTGTCTTGTAATTGTTCTATTAATGTATCTAAAAAATCAACGCCCTCTTTCCACCAATGCCCAAATAATTCCATGTCAAAAAAAATAGAAACAGAATCTTTAGTTTTATGTGTTTCATTCAATGTTTTGATAAAATCTTTTGCATCTAACTGTAATTGAGCTTCTACTTTATCATGTTCATATAAATTTTTCACAAGAGTCCTCTTGTCTGTAATTGCGTATATTGATACTCCAGATAGGGGGATTCTGTTTTCTCCAAGAAGAATTTGTATTTCTCTACTCTCATCTTTTAAATCTTTATGAAATTCCCTATATACTACATTCCCAGGATATCCTATAAAGGCATCCCATATTTTTGCTGTACATAAATAATCCCTACAAATATAATTAACATCATAATGAGAAAAATCAGAATGAGTGCTACTAGCAGTAGGATCAGCAAAGACATACTTCAATCCATATTGTGATAAATGTTGACTTAATTCTGGGAAAACGGCACATTCAGGACTCCAAAAACCTTTAATATCTGTAAAAAACAATTCAGATACTTGTTTTCCTAGTTTAATTTGAAGATCTAATACATGAGGAAAAGACACTAGACTAGGCAAAAAAGCATGAGTAATAGCACTTGTTAAAATGTTTAAGACCCCTGTTTTTGAATAATGTTGAAATATTTTTATAATGTCAGAATCCCAATTTTTATAAAAACTTTCTAGTTCTAATACTTTTTGAAGATCTTTTTTTAAAATTAAATTTTTATCATCATCATTCAAATTAGTAGAGAGTATTTTTTTTCTCATGTCTAAATATTTTAAAAATTTATCCTTAAAACATTTAGAAGATAATTGTACCAATAATATCGGGGATAAATTAACGGAAATACAAATATTGTTATCTTTATGAGAATCGAGCATCTTTAAAAATGGTAAATAAGAATGTAAGACCACTTCATGTAACCAATATTCAACTTCTGTTTCTAGAACATAGGGAATATGTGCGTGTAGTACTAGATTTATTTTTTTTGACATAGAGTCCTCTTAACTTATTTATTCATTCATTTAAAAACTTGTAATAATAACAATTATTTGATATAATAAATAGTACTTGTTTAAAATATACTAAAGGGAGCTTATTATGTCCATACCTCATATATATGATATATCTGAAGAACAAATAGATAATCTTCAAAAAGATTCTTTTATTGTTATTGATGTCAGAACCATAGACGAATATAAAGATGGGCATATAGAATCTGCTTTACATATTCCAGTCGACACTATTGCTGAAACTCTTAATAAAATACCTCAAGATAAAATAGTTTTATTATACTGTCGAAGTGGTATGAGATCACAGAAAGCCACAGAGTTTCTTAAAAAGAATCATTACCAAGCTTTTAACTTAGGTAGCTTTTTTCATTTATCGGATAATCTTATAAAAAAATTGAATGGATAATATATATGTTTAATAATGAATTACATCAAAATCACGATAGAAAAATGTCTGAAAAAGATTTTTTAGCACTTAATCTAGATAATATTTATATTATTGATGTAAGGAATCCTTTTGAATTGAGTGGAGGAGTTTTAGAATGTGCTCAAAATATCCCCTTTTCAGAACTATTAACACTCCCTTCTTACCTACCAAAAGACAAGACTATCCTTACTTACTGCCATTATGGCAATAGAGCAGGCAGAGCTGCTTTGGCATTATTTGAAGCAGGATACAATGCCTACTCTCTTGGTGGATATTCCTTATTTTCGCAAAATCTTAAGCAAAACTGTAATCATAAATAAAATTATAAAAAGGTGTTAAGATGAAAGGTAAAATAGCATTAGGCACCGATCATGGTGGATATCTCTTAAAAGAAGAAGTTAAAAAATGGCTCATAGCTAATCAATATGAAGTGATTGATTTTGGCACTAATTCTGAAGATAGTGTAGATTACATTGATTTTGTCTACCCAGCTGCAAAAAGTGTTTCACAAAAAGAGGCTGATTTTGCTATAGTATTCTGTGGTACAGGGCTAGGAGCGTCTTATGTTGCAAACAAAGTTCAAGGCATTCGTGCCGCTCTTTGCCAAGATGAATTCACAACAGAATTATCCAAATTACACAACAATGCCAATGTTCTTGTTTTAGGAGGGAGAGTTCTAGCTCCTCAAAGAGCTCTTAATCTTGTTAAAGTATGGTTAAACACAGAATTTGAAGGCGATAGACACCAAAAAAGAATTGACAAAATTCACGAAATCGAACTTCTTGAATGCAAATCACATAAAAACAACTAAGGATATAACATGCATGAAAATATTTACCTAGAGCAAACGCTCCTTAATGAAGACAAAAAATCTGTATGGAATAGATTTATTAACGCTAAAGAATTTCAATCATTATTTGCTGAAGAAAAAAAAGAATTTAAACAAGGTGATACAGGTTTATTGACTTGGACAAGATTATTGTTTTTTAAAGTGAGTGCTACTTATGAAGTCGAATCTTATCAAGAATGTATGAACTTACTTATAAAAATATCATCTCCAAAGTGTTCTTCTTTATTACTCATAACAATGGAAGAAAATAGAGATGGGGTTTTACTAAGAATGGATCATAGAAGTTTTTTTGGACCACAAAAAACAGAGTACCGAACTTCTTTTTTAAAACGCTGGGAAAAATTATTAAAAAACTTATCTCATAAATAAAGTGTTCCCTCCAACCCTTTTTATTTAAGCATACTCTAATAAAAAATAAAAAAAAACCGATATGATATATAGAGATATATTATTTTAAATAAGGTGGTGTCCATGCGTGTTGTATTGTTTTTAATTATTTTTATGATAATGCCAAATTTATCTACAGCTCAAAGGGTTCAAATATCTGGAATACCAGGGCAAGATAGTGATATGGATATTACTGATATGTTAGGTCAAATTATGGCACCCTATCATAATGAATTAACAAATCTTAATAATACCATGACTGATAAAGAGATTGAATTTGAATTGTGGCAAGATTTTAAAACTCAAGTCGAAGAATTCGAACAAGTCAATCGTTATATTATGGGTTATGAATCTGCGTTTAGATCTTTGACTAATACTGTTTCAGATCCAACAGCCTTACAAATACAAGTCACAAGAGTAGCAAAACGTGGTGAATATCGTGCCACTATCAACACATTAGCAAGTCCCCATTCTTTTGCATCAGCTCCTATCCCTATAGATAAAACTATTACAAAAGGTGATTTCTCTGTTATATTCAACACCAATACCAATACCATACAATTTCCAGGTGGAAATGTCAGTGATCTTTTTAATTTATTAAGATCAAATCTTTCAAACAATATAGATATTAATCTTCTAAACTCATCAGAAACAGAAAAAATTATTTCTCTTGTAGGAAGTAAAGAAGGATTATCAAATCAAATCATGTTTGAAGGAGATTTAGCACCTTTGTTAGATGCTAAAATTCTTACAACTGGAGAACAAAGTGAAACTAATATTCAATGGTCAATTTCTAACACCAACGCAATTATCTCCAATTCTAGTATCACTATAGAAACATCCTATCCTCTACAAGATAAAACTATGCTATCTTTTTCTTCTTCTTTAACAGAGATAATCGAAAATATAGAAGTTCAAAACACTAACAAAATTTCTTTGTCTAATCTTACTCAGAATAACACTGGTGAAATCACCAATCTCAATATTATTTTACCTGGTGCTAGCCCTATTTTAGAAGATATTACTTTAGATACTAGTGAGCCAGAGATCGTAAAAGAACCTATACAACAACTCGTTTTGACATTTGACGATAACACTGTAGAAAATATCAATCTTGAAAATAAAAAATATTCTATTCCTTTAGATGAATTTACCAACAAAACCTTAATATCTGTTACAGCAATGGCTGAAGACAAAATCTTAGACATCTCAGATCTTACTTTTGTTTCCTCTCCTGATGGTGAATTAAAACCGTATAATGAGATTTCTAAAGCTCAAGATGCTTCTTTTTTATTAGATGGTTTAGAAATCACAAGACCTTCTAATATTATTTCTGATTTAATCCCAGGGGTAACATTAGATTTATTACAAGAAAAAACAGGTGCTATAAAAATTAAAATTGAGCCAGATATTGAATTAATTAAAGACACAATAGTACAATGGGTTGTACGATATAATGCTATTATGGAAGAAATTTATACTTATACCACTATTCCATTCGATCAAATTGGACGAACAAAACCACTACATTTAAGAAAAAAAGATGAAGAGGACTTAAAAGAAGGGACTTTTTACGGAAACACCTCATTAACTGGATTTAAAGATAGAATGAGACGTTTGGCTGGATCTCCTCATGGATTAGATCAAAACTCACTTAGTTTGTTAGATCAAATTGGTATTTACACAAGAAGACGAACTTCTATGAATAATGATCCTGATGCTTTACGTAAAGGTACTTTAACTTTAGATGTTGGAGAATTAGAACAAAAATTAAATGAACAATTTGAAGATGTTAATAAATTATTTGTTTTAGATACTGATGGGGATAATGTTGGAGACAAAGGTGTTGTTATTTCTTCTATAGATACTCTTAAAATGATGATAGGTGGAAATGGATTTTTGGATAAAATAGAACAAGATAATCCTCGTAAAATGAAAGAGATGGATGATATAATCAGCAAAAAAGAAGAAGCAATTGAAAGTACAGATAGAAAAGAAAGACAAGCTTTATTGCAGATGAATCAAGCTATTATACAAAGTAAAGCTTTGTCTGAATCATTACAACAAAGATTAAGATAACAATTTACTTGACAAACTTGTTATAAATATTATATGATAGTATTGATTAATAAGATAACACTAGGAGATAAACATGAAATATCGAAAACTCGGAAAAACAGGTTTACAAATCAGTGAGATCAGTATAGGTGGATGGCTAACATACGGTAATACAACAGAAATAGAAACAACAACTAACATTATTAATAAAGCATATGAACTAGGTATAAATATGTTTGATTGTGCCAATGTCTATGCACATGGTGAATCAGAAAAAGTTATGGGGAAAATTCTTAGTCAATATGACAGAGAAACTTATGTGTTAACAAGTAAAGCTTTTTTTCCAATGAGTACACTTCCCAACGGAAAAGGATTATCAAGAAAACATCTTCATACACAAATTAATGCTTCCTTAAAAAGATTTGATACAGACTATATAGATATATTTTATTGTCATCGTTTTGATACAGAAGCAGATCTTTATGAAACAGTACGTACTTTAGATGATTTTATTAGACAAGGTAAAATATTATATGTTGGTGTTAGTGACTGGACTGCTAGTCAAATTATCGAAGGATTAAAAGTACAAGATCAATATTTACTGGACAGATTTGTCGTAAATCAACCAAGTTATAATATACTACAACGTGGTGTCGAAACAGAAATCGTTCCAACATGTTCCAATAATGGAATGGGAATTATTCCTTATTCACCTCTTGCTCAAGGATTTTTGAGTGGTAAATATAGAAAAGGCAGAGAAATCCCTAAAGATTCTCGTGCTGCCAATGATGATATTAATTCTTTTATCCAACCATATCTTACTCCTGATAATTTTGATCTTATAGAAAAATTCATTTCCTTTGCTGAATCAAAAGAATGCACCCCTTCTCAACTGGCGATTTCTTGGTTATTACACAAAGCTGGTGTAGTCTCTGTTCTTACAGGAGCTTCCAGTGTATCTCAGATAGAAGATAACATTAAAGCAATAGACATAACACTCAATGAAGAAGAAATTCTTACCTTAGAAAATATTTTCACTAAAAATGTTGACAAATAAAAATATATAATATATAATAATATAATAGTTAAGGAGTCGATAGCGACTCCTTAATTTATTATCTGGGGACTGTCATGAATAAAGAAGATATATATCAAGTAGTTGAAGAAAGTGTTACGACATTAAATTTTGTACCTTTAGAAATAGTAATAAATTACGGACAAACTAAAGACGTACTCAAAATTGTTATTCATCATACAGAAAGAAAAATCACTTCTGAGGATTGTGCTTTAGTTGCTGATATTATTTCACGACGTTTAGATATCAATGATCCCTTTGAAAGACCTTATGATTTAATCGTGGAGTCACCTGGAGTGGAACGAGAGCTTAAATCACTTAAAGAATATCCTTTTTTTATAGGGAAATTATTTAAAGTTTTCATTATAGAAGATGAAAGTATTGTCACAAAAGAAGGATTTTTAATAGGTACTCTCACTTCTGTTGAAGAAAAGTCTATTACTCTTCAAATAGAAAATGAAGAAAATAGTATTATGATCCCTTTGGATACTATTAAAAAATCAAAATTGTACTGTGACTACACTAAACTATTAAAAAAAAATAAATAAAACAAATAAACTATGTAATATATTTTGGAGGAATACATGGCTTTTCCTGATCTGATTATAGCTTTCGCTAAAGACCAAGGTATCTCAGAAGAGTTGGCAGAGAACATTTTAAGAGAAACTTTTACCACACTATACAAAAGAGAATACGGTAAAGAATACGAAAACGTTAAAGTGACTATTAATAAATCTGGTCTCTCTCTTATTCAGCTTAAAACAATAACCCCTGAAGATGATATAGAAGATGATATCACTCAAATAAGCACAAAAAATGCTGAAGAATTATTTCCAAATAAAACATTTGAAGATGGTGAAGTTATAGAAATAGAACTTCCTCTAGCTAAATTTGGTCGTCAATCTGCTCAAATCATGAAACAACTTCTCAAACAAAAAGTAACTGATATCCAAAAAGATATTATTTTTGAAGAATTTGCTGATAAAAAGAATACTTTATTTTCTGGGTCTGTTAAATCAAGAACAGAAAGTAAGTATGGTGGGTATTATATTTCGCTTGAACCAAAAGGCACAGAAGCTTTTTTACCTTACTCTGAAGCTTTACCTGATGAAGTATTAACACTAGGCGATCCTATTCGTGTCTATCTAAAAGATGTGTTACAAGTAACTCGTAAGGGTGAAAGTCAACTTATTTTAACAAGAAGTAATCCTGATATCGTTCAAGAATTATTAAAACTTCACATTCCTGAAATTAACGATGGTTCTTTTGTAATCAAAGCTGTTTCAAGAAAACCTGGTGAAGTCACCAAAATCGTTCTACAATCTCTTGTAGATGGATTAGATCCAATTAGTGTAACTGTTGGTAAAGCTGGTGCACGTATTAAACCTATTCGTCAAGAACTTGGAAGTGAAAGAATTGAAATTGTTCGATTTGATTTAGATACTAAAAAACTTATTTCTAATGCTATTCAAGCTAGTAGAGTACTTAAAAATCGTATTGCAGAAGTGTTTAATATTGACTTAAATTATGATACTAATGAAGCAACTGTTGTTGTTCCAGATGAATTTTTAGCTCCATTAATTGGACGTCAAGGGTCTCATCAACGTATGTTAGAAGAAATTCTTGGTTGGAAAATTAGATTTAATAATTATTCTGATTTCGAAATGATTATTAGAGAAAAACAAAAAGAAGTTGATGATATTTTAGGAATTTCAGATACTCAAAGCTTTGAAATTGTCGACGATGAACTCATATCTTTAGATATGCTTCCATTCACTCCTGAACAAATAGAAGTTCTTACAGATGCTGGATTTAAAAGTATTACAGAAATTTTAGAACTTACTGTAGAAGATCTTTCAAAAGAAACAGGTCTTGGCTTTAATGAGGCTGTTGAAATTTGGAAAATCATTGAAGATAATATCGAAATAGAAGAAGAAGAAGACGAGTAAAGATAAAATCTTTGACCTACTTATACGTTATAAGGAGAACTTATGTCACAAGATGATAATAAGAAAAAAATAAAAATAACACTGAAAAAACCAGCTAAACCTGTAGAAAAAATTGAAGCAAAACCTGAGACAAAAAATGAAGCACCAGTGATTTCAAAGCCAACTCCTCCTCCTGTAGTAGATGTAGCTCCAAAAGTTCAAGCTGAAGTAAAAGCTCCTACTCCAAGTAACAACCCTGACAGACCTAATACTAGTGGTGGTCAAGGTGGCTACAATAGAAACAACAATTCTGACAGACCTAACTCTGGCGGTGGACAAGGTGGCTATAACAGAACTGAAGGTGAACAAGGTGGTTACAGACCTAACACTGGACAGGGTGGCTACAATAGGAATAACAAT
>CAMRBT010000015.1 GCA_947040475.1 uncultured Brevinema sp. | reverse complement strand
CTGTTATCGTTTATAATATTATAATACTATTGGAGAATATTTATGAATTCCAAATCTTTATTGGGGATATCCCTTCTTTTAGGAGCTTCCTTTATTTGGGGGGTTGCTTACATCCCTACTCGTTACTTAGGCGAACAAAATGTTAGCCCATTTTTAGAATTATTAATACGCTATACTATACCTTTTGTAATTTTTGGCAGTATCTATTTTAAAAAAATAGTTAAAACTCCTTTGCATATTATTAAAAATTGTGTGTTAACGGGAATTGTTTTATTTTTAGCTATTGTTACTTCTATTTATGGGATTAGAATGGTTCAATTTGGTTCTATGGGATTATTATTATTATCTCTTCAAGTTATCTTTGTCCCTATATATTTTACTATTTTCAAAAAACAAAAGCTCTCCCTTATTTTATCTATTGCTATTATCTTATCTTTTACAGGGACAATTATCCTAACAGGTGCTACCAATACATCTCTTAATTTAGGAGCATTACTTTGCTTTTTAGCAAGTTTAGGCTATACCCTTTATATTATTTTATGTTCTAAAATTCTTACAACAGACGTAGAGCCTACTATTCTGCAATTTTATCAAAGTGCTACTTTCATTGTATTATGTCTTCCTATTGTTTTATGGAATAACTCTTCTTTACAAATGATAAATTGGAGTAATCCTAATCTATACTATGCTTTTCTGTTTATAGGCGTTTGTGCAGGTACATTAGGATATCAATTTTTCTTCTATGGTCAAAAAATGGCTAGCCCTATAACTACCTCTCTTATTCTCTCTACACAGATTGTTTTTTCTGCTATAGCCGATGTTCTTATCTTTCAAATTCAGCTTACGAATACCCAATTACTAGCTTATACTTGTATTACTATTGCAGTATTTTTAGTCCCTTTCCAAAAAAAAGCTAAAAGCTAATTTTTTATTCAAAGTATATTGAATCACTTACTGTTATCGTTTATAATATTATAATACTATTGGAGAATATTTATGAATTCCAAATCTTTATTGGGTACATTTCTCCTTTTAGGAGCTTCCTTTATTTGGGGGATAGCTTATATCCCTACTCGTTACTTAGGCGCTAATAATGTTAGTGTGTTTTTAGAATTACTAATACGCTATTCCTTTCCTTTCGTGATTTTTGGAATTATTTATTTTCAAACAATTTTCAAAACTCCTTTTAATGTTATCAAGAATTGTCTAATCACAGGTTCTGTTTTATTCTTCGCTATTATATGTTCTATCTATGGACTACGCATGGTTCAATATGGTTCTATAGGTCTATTAGTTTTATCACTCAATGTTATTTTTGTTCCTTTATATTTTGTAATTCATTACAAACAAAAGCTATCTAAAAATTTAATTATAGGAATTGTGTTATCTTTTACAGGTACTATAATTCTTACTATTGGTACATCTAAAACTCCTCTAAATATAGGTGTTGTTATATGTTTATTTGCCGGTATAGGCTATACTGCCTATATTATTTTATGTTCCAGAATTCTTCCAACTGATCTCAATCCTGGAATTGTACAATTCTATCAAAGTATTCCTTTTATGATACTCTGTATCCCCATCGTACTTTTCCAATCTACTGCCTCTACTGCTATTAATTGGTCCAATCCTACCCTAATACAGGCGGTTTTATTTATTGGACTAGGAGCTGGAACGATAGGCTATCAATTGTTTTTTTATGGGCAAAGACTTTCTCATCCTATTGTAACGGCATTGATTTTAGCTTCTCAGACAATTTTTTCAACGATAGCAGATGTTCTTTTATTTAAAATAGAATTATCTATAATACAAATTCTTGCTTATATTTGTATTATAGCGGCTGTATTTATTGCCCCTTTAGAGACAAAAAAAGCTAATTAAGTTTCAAGTAAAAATAACCGAAATAGAATCTAATTTGATAAAAATAAACTCTAATATATAGATGTTAAAAAATGTTACAACAAAACAGGAAGGTATTATGTACGATTTTACAGGATTTACACACCGCGCTCAACGTGTTGTATCTATCATCGCTCAGCAAGAAGCTCGTCGTTTATTTAGTGAAGAATTAATCCCAGAACATATTTTTTTAGGAATGCTCCGAGAAGTCGAAAGTGCAGCTATCAAAACTTTACAAAATTTGGGACTAAGTATAGAAGAGTTACAAAATGAAGTTGAATTTGCTTTACGTGGACAAGGTAGTGATACCCTAACCTTAGGTGGTATTCCTATCTCCAAACGTGTCTACCAAATCATCGAAAGTGCTAGACAAGAAGCAAAACTTGTTGGTCATAATTATATTGGAACAGAACATTTATTACTTGGTATTTTCAACGAAAATTATCCTCAAGCAATTATTCCTTTTATCATTGAAAATAGAGATATTGATATTCATCAATTACGCAATGCTGTCATTAATATCGTTGGTTACGGCGAACTTCGTACGTGGAATAAAAAGAAAAAACAAGTCAAAACTCCTTTCTTAGACAAATTCTGTAAAAATATTACAGATGAAGCTGCTGAAGGTAAACTTGATCCCGTCGTTGGTCGTAAAAAAGAAATTGCTCGTGTTTTACAAGTTTTATGCAGACGCACCAAAAACAATCCTATCTTAATTGGCGAACCTGGTGTGGGTAAAACTTCCATTATCGAAGGAATTGCTCAGTTAATCGTTTCTAATTCTGTACCAGAACCTCTTCTTGGAAAAAAGATTCTTTTATTAGATATGGGTTCTCTTGTTGCTGGAACTAAATACAGAGGAGAATTTGAGGAAAGACTCAAAGCTCTTATGACAGAAGCTGAAAAAGATAAAGATGTGATTTTGTTTATTGACGAAATTCATACTATTTTAGGTGCTGGTAATGCTGAAGGAGCTTTAGACGCTTCAAACATGCTTAAACCTGCCCTCGCACGTGGACTCATAAAAACTATTGGTGCTACTACTTTTGATGAATACAAAAAACGTATCGAAAAAGACAAGGCTCTTGTCCGTCGTTTTCAACCAATACGTATTGGAGAACCAAGTATAGACGAAACTATTACTATTTTGACTAGACTAAAAAGTAAGTATGAAGAATTTCATAATATAACTTATACCCCTCAAGCACTTAAAACTGCTGTTCAATTAGCATCTCGTTATATCACTGATAGACATTTTCCAGATAAAGCAATAGATATTATTGATGAAGCTGGTGCTCAAGTAGCAGCAATACTTTCTGATAAACCAGAAAATCTTGTTGAATTAGAACTTGAATTGTCCCGTTTAGAAAATCATAAAAATGATCTTGTGAACAAACAACAATACGAAAATGCTGCTGAATTAAGAGATACCTTAAGAGCTAAAAAGACTGAACTTGCCGAATTAAGAGAAGAATGGCTTGCAACAGCAAGACAAGAAGATGTCGTCATTGACAGTGCTGAAATTTGTAAAGTGCTTTCACGCATGACAGATATTCCTATTCAACAGCTCAACACAGATGGTGAATATAGTAAGTATCTGGATTTAGAACAAAATCTTCAAAAGACTATCAAAGGTCAAGATCATGCCATTGCCTCTATTAGTAATGCTGTCAAAAAAAATGCAGTAGGAATTAGAGACTTTAGAAAACCTATAGGAAGTTATATCTTCTTAGGACCTACAGGCGTTGGTAAAACAGAATTAGCTAAAGCTTTAGCTCGTATTATGTTTGGCACAGAAGAGGCTTTAATCCGTATTGATATGAGTGAGTTTATGGACAAACATAATTCTTCTCGTTTATTAGGAGCACCTCCTGGGTACATAGGTCATGAAAATGGTGGCGAATTAACAGAACATATAAAACGTAAGCCTTATTCTATCCTTCTTTTTGATGAAATAGAAAAAGCAAATCCAGAAATTTTTAATATGTTTTTACAAATTTTAGATGAAGGTCATGTTACGGATTCTATGGGTGAAAAAGTTAGTTTCAAAAATGCGTTGATTATCTTTACTTCCAATTTGGGAACAGAAAAGCTTACCCAAAAATCTGCACTTGGTTTTTCTGAGCCTGTTCAAGAATATGAAAAACGAAAAGATATGGTTATGGGAGATCTAAAACGTTATTTCAGACCTGAATTCTTAAATCGTATTGATGAATCAATTATTTTCAATCCTCTGGATGAAACAACACTTATTGATATTTGTGCTAATATGATTGCTGAATTAAATCAAGGTATGAGATTCCAAGGTATTCAATTTGTAGTAGATGAAAATTCTATTAAACATATTATAGAAAAATCATTCCAAGCTCCTTATGGTGCCCGTTCTTTAAAACGTGGTATTTCCAAGTATCTTGAGATCCCTGCAACTCAAAAAGTTTTAGAAAGTAATACTCCTCCAAATCCTGAGATTGAGTATTTAGAAATCAGTGTTAAAAAAGATAAAGAAGAATTAGATTTCTCCTTAAAAATGAGATCATTGATAGAAAATATTACTAAAAAACCTAGAGCTAAAAAGACTACGGAAGCTAAAAAGCCAGTAGCCAAGAAAGCTCCTAAAGCTAAAAAGACAACAGAAACAGAAAAAACAGAAAATTAATTTCACAAATAAAAAAGCTCCCATAATGGGAGCTTTTTTATTTATATATTATTTTCTATTCTATAACAGTAACGGTATTACCCGGTAAAGAAGATCTTACACTTTCTGTAGTAACATTAGTATTTTTAATAGCGTCCATAATGATTGCATCTGTTAAATCAATAGAATTAGTAGTTGTTACTTGTTCTATAATGAGCTCTGTTTGATTTTGATCATCAGAAGTTTTCATTACTTGATCTAACATGTTATTAGTTTGAATTTCTTCAACAATAGGCTCTTCTATTGATTTTAAGTTTGAATCGTCTGCAATAAAGATAGGCTCTTTTTTTTCTGATCGACCAGAAAATTCTGGTATAGGATAAGTATAAACAACATTAATCCCAAATCTCGTTTCAGAAACATTTACTCTAGACCTTTGCTGTGTTAATACATAAGAAGTCGGTTTATCATCAGCATCTTTACGTCCAGAAAAACGAACTGTTTCTGCTGAAGATAGATAATTAGGCAAATTACCTGAATTATCAGGATATTCTGCAATAGGACTACCTAAGGCTGCTGCAAATAAAAATAAAGACTCACTAACTTTCATGAATGGAATAAAATATTTATCCTCTACCGTAGAAGAGGAGACTTTTCTTTGTAAAGTTGCCCCATTAAAAAACACTGCATTCATAGGTCCTTTAAAAGAAGTCGGAGAACCTGTTTCTGAGACTATTCCTATATTTTCTCTAAAGTAGGTAGATATTCCTATTCCTATTTTAGGAGGAGAATATAAAGATACCACCTCTGAAAATATATATCCAGGACGAGCATAGTATTCAGCAGCATACAATAGTCCACTTAATCCGTGTCCATTGAGAGGGGTTGCAATTCTTTGATAAGATTTTATAAAACTATCTCCATAATTTGCTCTAATAATCACTCTAGAATTTGGGTCACTATCTTTATAAAAAGGAACACTTGGATAAATAATAGAATAAAAAATATCTTTATTTTTGAAGATAGGTTTTGAGAGGACTAACCATGTTTTTATGATAGTTCCCAATTTATTAATATAGGAAGCTTTGTACCCACCAGCAACAGGTGTCATGGTCATTGCTAGATCATCTCTAAAATCAGAAGCATAGAGAAAAGTTGGTTTAATAGCTAATTTAGCATCATTACCATAATATCCATAGTTATTACCTACTCTCATTCTTGCTCTTCCAAAATTAAAAGAACCTATAGAAGATATTTTATCTGTTAGATTATAACGACCTTCTGCATTCATAAATCCATTTTTATTACCTTGAGCGACACGTGCTAGTTTACCATCAAATCTCGTTGCTCTAGTAAATTCATAAGGAGCAACTTGCACTCCCTCTTTATTAACATATCCATATAGTTTGCCATTTCCGACAATAGCAAGCCCTTTAGAAAACTTATCTGCTACATCATAATCGAAAGGAATAATTATTTCACCAGCACTATCTATAAAGCCCCATTTTCTGCCTTTTTTTACATTGATTAAACCATTGGAAAATTCCCCGACAGCATCAAACTCAGTGTCAGAAACAGGTCGTCCTTTGTTATCGATAACAATCCATTTGCTACCGTCTTTTAAAGCAGAATATCCTCCAACAAAGTGTTTAAGACCTGCATATTCAGGCTTAATTAAAAAAGTACCTTCTTTAGTGATAATACCATACTCCAATCTACGACCTTCATTAGTACTAACAACAGCAAAACCGTCGTCACTAAAATTATAAGCTCTTGTGAATCTTGCACTTAAAATGACTTTTCCTTCAGCATTTGCATAACCAAATTTATCACCTTGTTGAAAGATAGATACACCATTAGTAGCGGCATAAACATCATCAAAAGCATTTTGTGTCAGTACAGTTCCATTCTTTAATAAATAAAAATATTTTTCTCGAATTTTTACACGAGCACTACCACCATCAAAATCTGATACTGTTACAAATTTTGGGGGAATCACTTCACGTCCTGTTATATCAACAAAACCATACAAATATTCATCTCTATCATTTATTTTAGCAACTTTTGCCATTCCTTCAACAAAATGACCTGCAGAATTATAGGTAGCTTTAACTACTATTGTTCCTGATTTATCAATATACCCCCATTTTCCATCTTGAGGAAAAGGGTATAATCTTTGAGAGAATACATTTACCGACATTAACATTAGGCTAATAAAAAACAATGATCTCATAAAACCCTCTACATTATAATTATTTAAATAGTTATTTAGACAATAGTATAACATAAGATAGAAATTTTTTCAATCAAATACTTGAAATATGAATGCTTTATAGTATTTTTAAAAGTATTTTTAATATACTATAAAGCATTCATGTAATACTCCGAAAATTTATTATCATTTCAAAAAAAGCTTACAGAAAAAGGTTTAAATAATTGAAAACAAAAGAATTGGGTTATTTAGGCGAACAAATCGCAAAAAAATATTTAATTGGTAAAGGCTTTGAGTTTATTACCGAAAATTATTTTACAAAGAAAGGTGAAATCGATCTTATCTTTCTAAATCAAGATATATTATTATTTATAGAAGTCAAGACTAGAAAAAATAAAAAGGACTTCGATATTGCCATTGGATTTCAAAAGATGAAACGTCTCCGAGCTAGCGCAGAGATTTTTATTGAGAAAGAAGATGTCTCTTTTAAAGAAATGCAATTCGATGTTGTTTTTATTCTTCTAGGACCCGAGGGTAACGTTGAGGAGATTGGACACAAACCAAATTTTCTGTGATGAGGTTACATCGTGTCTGAACAACTATTTGACAAAAAACGGAATTTAAAACGTTTGATAGTCAAAACTAATGCAGGATCATTAACTCCAGAAAGAACTCAGTTCTTAAGGGCGAAGATCAATGACCCTGACTATTTAAACTTCTCTATAGATAGACTTGCTGATAATATCAGTATGGCTTTCTCTGAAGGATATCTAGCAGATCATATTTCTGATTAGTTACTATTTTACCGTTTTGGGCGTTTTTCACAATCCCTCTTCCTTGCGGAGAGGGTTTGTTTTTTTTAAATTAATATCTTATCATTAAAATATTTGTTTTAAAAACTGTAGGAAACTCTGTTTTTACCGTAGTAGGATCATTCAGATAAACTATTGTTTTAGCTTCTGAGAGTACATCTCTTGTCATTTTCATCGCAAGATAATGCCCCTCAAAAACCAACCAGACCTTCAATTCTTTTTCTTGTTCTATTACTTGATCCACATTATAAATAAGCTCTGGTATAATATCGACATTTCTAATATCGACTTGTTTATTACCCACATTGAGATAAGCACTACCCACTAATGCTTCTGCGTATTTTCCATTCCACAAAGCCCCTATTTGTTCTCCTTTTAATAATAAATCAGCACCAGCACAACTGCTAAAAAATAAGAAAACTAATATTATAAATTTTTTCATAAATCCTCCTCTTTGAAAGATAGTATTAGATTCAATTAATTGACAATTTTATCAATCTTTTATAGAATATAATAACTAGATCTTATAAATGACAAAGGAGTATTTATGATTCATCAATCTTATACTGTTGCCCGTTACGCAGAAACTGACATGATGGGCGTTATTCATCATGCTGTATATCCTATTTGGGCAGAAGTTGCACGAACAGAGTTGATGGCATTAATGGGTATTTCCTATTCCGAAGTAGAATCTTCTGGTATTATGCTTCCTGTTACAGAAATACGTTTTCAATACAAAGCTCCTATATTCTACGAAAATAAAGTAATCACTCATTGTGCTATTACCCAACTAGACAATAGAAGAGTTAAAATAGATTATGAAATATGTGTAGATAACAAAGTGTGTTGTATTGGATATACTAAACATATTTTTATGGATTCTTCTACTCGAAAATCAGTACGTCTTAACAATGAAGTATTGGATAGTTATAAAAAAATCTATCATCCTGAATTTGAAAAATTATCAATATAAATAAAAAGGTGCCCTGTGAATAAAAAAGAAAAAGAACCAAAATTTCTTTACTCAAAAAATAATACTGAAAAAAAATCCTTACTAGCATCATTCAATCTCGATCATATTTTCCTAAAGCTCTTCACCAAAACACGAAGAATTCATATCACTAGATTTGCTATTTTCTTCACAAAGTTAGGGAATGGTCAATTGTGGTTATTTTTTTCCTGTCTTACTTTTTTATATTATGTCCCTATTGGGATTACTTTTCAGATCGCTATTTTTATACAGCTTTACATTCAAGTCTTATTAAAAAATCTTATCAAGAGAGCTAGACCTTATCAGAAATTTTTGGATTTAGAAGCTTTATACATGCCTCCAGATCCTTATTCTTTTCCATCAGGACATACCTGTGCTGCTTTTACCATGGCTTTTGTCTCAAAATTAGTGCTTCCTGTTGCTTGGCCTTATTTTTTAGTAGTTGCCCTTATTATTGCTCTTTCTCGTGTTTATCTAGCAGCTCACTATCCATCTGATGTTTTTGCTGGTGTTATTATTGCTGGTTTTTCTGCAAAAATAGCCGTTACCTGTACCTATTTAGTAACAGGTGTAATGTTATGAATCTAGTCTCTCGACTGGCAAAATTCACATCATCTCTCATCCCCACACCAGACGGAACTTATACCATACAAGATAACAATAAATTCATTCATAGTAGCAGATCCCCTCTTAAAGAAGCTCAAAAAATAATTGATACCCTCCCTCATCTTGATCAAGATACAAAAAATAAAACACTCATTATTGCTTGGGGAACAGGACTTGGCTACCATATAGAAATGCTCATAGATCAAGGATATCATGTCCTCGCTATAGAATTCCGTCCTTCTATCGCCTCAATATTCCAAGAAGTATTCCCCTTAGAAAAGTTAGTAGATTTTATTACAGACAAAAACTCAAGCGAACTCTTTGATATTTTAGTGAGTTTAGATAGTGATAAATATCAATATTTTATAGACCTGTCTATGCTAGGATTTGCTATCCCTACACACATATACCAACAAGCTCAGCAAGCTATGTCTATGCTAAGGGCAAAACACAATCTTCATAGTGCTCTGATGGAATCTTGGTATTATAATATTATCACAAATCTCCCTCTACTCCGTCATCCTCATATAGGATATACCCATGATCCTATTTTTAAAAATCAAGTCCTTGTTATTTGTTCTGCTGGACCTTCTTTAAAGGAGAGCCTCCCCTATCTCAAAAAAAATCGTAATAAGATCACTCTATTAGCTGTTGATACAGCATTATTGAGTTTAATTCAAGCAGATATTATCCCCGATTATGTGCATTCTGTAGATGCAAAAATTCATAACATTGCTGATTTTAGAGGTGTTTCTAGCTCTATTTATAAACAAATGACCCTGCTTGCTGATATTACTCTAAATCCTCAGATTACAGATCTTCCTTGGAAAGAGGTTTTATTTTTATCTACTTCTCACCCTATTAATAAAGATAATAACTACACTTTAAAACGAACCACACTACAGCAATATCTTTGGGATAAAGATATTCGTTTTCCCGAATCACAAACAGGCGGTTCTGTCTCTACTTCTGCCTTTCACCTAGGGATACTATATCAAGCAAAAAAAATCCTGTTAGTTGGGCAAGATCTAGCCTACACTAATAATAGAGGGCATGCAATTGGATCTCCTTATGATATGGAGTATCGTTTGCAGACCTCTCGTCTTAATCCTCTAGAAACAATACATATTCATAAAGTTCCTTTTCATACCAAAAAAATTCCTACTATTGATAAAAGTTATACCTATGCAGATGATTTATTAACTCAATTCAGATCTTGGTTTGAAGTGAGCATACAAGATAATTCTCAATTAGCATCTATGGTCATTAATGCTTCAGCAAATGGAGCTTTATTTCAAAATTGGACTCATACTCCTTTATCACAATATCAGTTTACTTCTACCCATACTACCAACAAATACCAGCTTTCTCATTACACTCAAGAACAAATTATCTCTATATTAGAAGAATTACAAGAACTAGCTATGGATATAAACAATCCTCAACCTCTTTGTAAAGAGTTTTTTTATAAAGAACACAATACTAAGATTCAGTATCCTTTTCAAATAACTAAAAAAACTAACTTATTTAATAAAAAAATCAGGAGGATTTTATGCCTTTGTCAAAACCCATCCTTATAGCTCCCAACATATATCAATTACCAGCACTAAAACCATCTTGTAATTGTTATTTAATCACAGGAGAAAAAAATACGCTAATCGATGTCGGTATTAGAGAAAATATTGATTATATAGAAAAACAACTTCAAGAATTAAATTTGTCAATTTCAGATATTAATGATATAATTTATACACATTGTCATTATGATCATACGGGTGCTGGTGAATTCTTCCCTAATGCCACTGTCTATGCCCACCCTCTCTGTCAAGACAAATTATACTATCAAGAAGACTTTTGTATCCATGCTCTAAAATATCGAATACCTCTCCCTACTCGTATTCCAGACATTACTCTTGAGACAAATGATCATTATCAAAATGGAGATTATAATTTTTTGATTATTCATACCCTTGGTCACTCCGACGACGGAATTTGTCTTTTAGATATTGACAAAAAACTGCTTATTAGTGGTGATACTGTTTTTGCCAAAGGCGTTCCTCCTTTAATTACTAATTCAGGATCTGATGCCAGTTTAATAAATAGTATAAAAAAACTTCAAGAATATGATATAGAGATTATTCTTCCTGGACATGGTAAAGTAGATCATGACGGAAATAACACCCTCATCAAAACTCAAGCAAATATCATCAAACGTATACAGAAAAATAATAAAAAAACAATAGAGGAAGCAACACAATGGCAAGCAACAAAATATTAATTATTTTATTAACGCTGATTAGTACCCATACTCTATCTTTTGGGCTAGAGTACGAACACCCTAATAATAGCTACAACAAAGCTTTAGAATATTATCAACAAGACGATCTTGGAAATGCTATGTTTCACACTAAAAGAGCCATACTCCTAAAACCTACAGATAAAAATATTCGAGAGTTATTCTATACAATTAGAAAAGATATAGGACTTCCTCAGATTTATTCTGATGATAGTTTTAGTAATATTATCTTAAGTAATTTATTTAGTCAGCTTAGTCCTCAAATCAATGCTATTATTGGAGCACTATTGTTTTTGATAGGATCTCTGCTTGTATGTTTGATTCTTCTCAAGACTATCACTACCAATAAAAAAATCGCTATTATAGGGATATGGATTAGTTTTATTTTATCAGGCATTAATTTTCTTCAAGCAGGGATACAACATTATATCTTTTTTAGCCCCGATCAACGTGTTGTCCTCACCACCACTAAAGCCTATGAAGAAGCCTCATTTGAGAGTCTAAATTTATTAGATTTACCCGCAGGTACAGAAGTCCAAGTCATTATACAAGATCAAGAGTTCTACCTTGTTAGTACCTTAGACGGTAAAGAATATTGGATCACTCCAGAATCTATCCCTCCATTATGGGATAACAAAGTATTATAATCATCTTTAAAAATAAAAAACCACACTATACTAAGTGTGGTTTTATCTTTTATTGGTTTTTTATCTTCTATTCTTAACGAAGTCCTCTTCTACAGCTTTTTTTACGTGCTGATTTTGTCCATTTGGCAAGTCTATTAGATTGGCTTTTATCAACATGCCGTCCAGATTCTTGTCTTTTTTGCAATAGCTCCAAAGATTCTTCTCTCAGCTTACGCCAATTATCGACTCTTTCTTGATCAATAACACCATTTTCTATTGCTTCACGTACTTTACAATCTGGCTCCATATCATGCAAACAATCTCTAAAGCGACATGATTGTGCTAAGGCATCTATGTCGGCAAAAGTTTCGTTTAATGCTTCGTCTCCATCAAGCCACACTCTCAATTCTCTAATACCTGGGTTATCAATTAATATCCCACCATTATCTAAAAATAGCATATCTCTAGAAGTTGTTGTATGTTTACCTTTGTTGTGTTTACCTATATCATTAACTGTTTGTTTTAGATGTCCAGCATCTAGTAATACATTAACAATGGTTGACTTGCCAGCTCCTGAAGAGCCTAAAAAAACACTAGTTTGACCTTTGTTTGTGTATTGCTCTAAGATAGTCAATGTTTCTGGTTTTAAAGCATTTGTTACAAGTATAGGTACATTAATCACTAATTTTTCAGCTTCTTCTAAAAAAGGTTTGGCATCTTCAATGAGATCAACTTTGTTGAGAATAACTACTGGTTTTGCCTGACTTTCAGCGATCAGTGCTAAATATCTTTCTATTTTACGAGGATTAAAATCTTCAAATAAAGAAACTACAAGAAATATCGTATCAGCATTAGTAGCTATAATTTGTTCTTGCGATGTTTTTCCAGATACTTTTCTAGAAATTTTACTTTTTCTCGGTAAAATACTTTCTATCATAGCATATTCTTTTTGTAAGGTACATAGTACCCAATCACCAACAGCTGGCCATTGTTCTTTGGGGAGATCTTTTCTTAGTTTCCCTCTAATACGGGCAAAATAAACACCTTCTTGACAAGCAAGATCATATCCTGAATTATGTTTTCGAATAATACGAGCAGGAATAAAATCTGTTTTACCCAAATATTGTTCAAAAAACGAATTCCAACCTAATTTTTCTAAAGATAGTTTTTCCAACAAATACTCCTAAGATTTATGAACGATAGGTTTGAAGATACGTCCAGTTCCTTTAAAGAAACGCATGAAAAATTCATAATATTCCAGACGTAAGGTTTGAATACCTACAATGAATCCTTCCATACCTATAACAAAAATATTACCAAAAACAACAATAGCATAAGCGGCAATAGTATCGCCACCGGCTAAATCTCTGAGGGTAAATACAGCCATCATTAAGGCAGCATGCGTCAATGCAAAAGCACCGATACGGACAAAAGAAAGAGTATTCGTGAGCATGGATAGGAAGAATTCAAACATATCAAAAAAGCCCATCCACCAATCTTTAATAGATCCATGTCCATAAAATAGTGCTTCCCAAATTCTTTCTAAGCCTAAAAATAAACTTAATACTCCGAAAATCACGAATAAATATATTGGAATTGCTATACCTTGTACAGCCATATATCCCATACCTAATACGATAAGATAAATAATAAATGCCGTTAAGCCTTTATGAGAAAAAATTAATACGTCCCATGTCTTCATACGAATAGCATTGATAACACCTAGCACATAACTAAATGAAATAACAAATACGCCAAAGATAACAGAATACATTAAAATCGTCATGATATTATGCATAGGACTTATCCAAAGAGCATTCGGTACCCATTCATAACCAGCTAATTTTTCATACCCAAAATAAGAACCATAAAGAAGACCAAAAATAGTTGAAGATGTACCAACCCAAATCATGAGTCCAAAGATCATATTAAAATTAGATTCTTTCTTAAATATTTTCCCTAAAATACCAAATATCAATAATAAGGCACCTTGTCCCACATCTCCAAACATTGCTCCATACATCAATACATATAATCCAGCAAAAAGGATAGTAGGGTCAATTTCTTTATAATTAGGAGTACCAAAGGTAGTTACTAATTGTTCAAAAGGTTTGAATATTTTTGGGTTTTGTAATTTGGTAGGAATATCTACCTGAATGTCAAAGGTTTCTGTATCTGTTACGGTGATTTCAAAATTTTCGCTACATAATTCAGATAAAGTTTTTTGAAACTGTCTATATTTATTGGCTGCAATCCACCCAGATAACAACACAAAATGTCCTGCTTGTTTCATGGATTGACTAACTTCAGACATCTTAGTATATAATTTTAAAGAATCGGATACATTATCCAAAGTGTCCGTAATAATAGGTGTTATTTTTTGAATTTCAGCAGTCAGCATTTCTTCTTGGTCACAAATTATAGTATAGTCCAAACCTAATCTCATCATATTAGAAGTCCCTTCTCCGAAGAATTCTTCAGGGAGTCCATAATTCACAAAATATAATTGTTCTAATAAGGTTTTTAATTCTTCTCTATGTGTTTCAGGAATAGTGATAAATACGATTTCGGAGTCATTAACATGCCCTTCTGTGAGTAATTCTCCATCAAAGCGACGGAATTCTTGTTCTAAAATAGACAAATTAGTGTTATTAATAAGCCCCAAAATAGAATACATTGTTTCAGATTTGTTGATAATATTTTTTTTATTTTTACGCTGTGTACCCATATGCATACGAAGACCTGCTATTTTGATAGCAGTTTCTTCTTTTCTTTTTTTAATCAGATAAAATCTTTCTTCGAGTTGATCTTTTTTAGTTTTATATTGACGAACAGTATCACTCATAAAAGGAATCGTATAAGCCACTTTATCTTTGCTTACTAATAAAGGCGTAGTTCTATAAGGAGTAAAAAATAAATCTAATTCTTGTATGCTTTTTTGAAGATCAGCAATAAGCTTTTTTTTACCCGTTGCATTTTCGTGGGACCACTGTTTTTCGGTTTCTGATGCTACGGATGAATAGGCAGAAATTTCAAAATATTTTGATTCTACAATTAATTTAGAAACGTCTTCTACATCTTTTTGGAGAAGTAATATATCTAATAAGATCATTTTTTGTGTTACAAACATAATTTCAGCCCTCTTTAATTAATTATCTTTATCTTTGGTCTTACAAAAATTGCATAATATCTAGTTTACTGACTTGTAGAGATTTTGATTCTAAAATCGTTGTGATTTTTCTGTACTGTATTTTTTTTAACTGAATAAAAGCAAGAAAAGAAGAAATACTAGTAAGATCTTTATGCAGAAAACGAACACATGTTTTTTCTAATTGTTGTTGAAATTCCATTTTTAAGGCAACTGCATTATTAGGAAGATCTCCTTCAATATAACCTATTTCAGCTAATATTGAATAAAAATCTATATGTGATGTCGCAAAAGCTAATCTACTCCATTTGTCGGGAGCAATTAAAGAGCTTAAATTAGGTACATACTTTAGTGCTTCTGCAGATTCTACATTATAATGAAATTTATACCTATATAAAGATACTAAACGTTCTTGTAAAGAGGGTATTAATAACAGTTTTTTAACCGCTTTTTTACTTTCTAAATCCAAACCTTGTGAAACATGATGAACACGATTAATATAGTAATTATCTAAAGCTAATTCCCAATATAGGGCGTTTTTTTCT
>CAMRBT010000014.1 GCA_947040475.1 uncultured Brevinema sp. | reverse complement strand
TTATTATGAGAGATTTTGTAGAAGAATTCAAAAAGAAAAAACGAGACCGATCTATAGCAGCGATTGTTACGATTGTAGCTACATTGCTATGTGCAAATTCACCTTATACTTTTCTTATATTTGTTCCTATTGTTGGATTTATAATTTTTTCTGTTAAAATGTGGAGATGCCCTAACTGCGATCTATATTTAGGGAAAGCTAGAAATCTTAAAATTTGTAAAGCTTGTGGGGAAAAACTCGTTTAACTCATAAACATCATATTTCAATAAAAAAAGACAGATTGTAATGATCTGTCTTTTTTATGATTTTACTTTCTAATCTTGTGTTTATCATATAAGATTTGATTTATTTAATCAAGTGGAAAAATTTTGATTGACTCACAAGCCAAATTGTATTATACTTAAATATAATAATTACTCGGGTGCCTTAATGGCTGAGAGGTTACAGCGTAACCACCGATAGAACCTGATTTAGTTAACACTAACGTAGGGAGTCAATTATTTATCAAAGCAAAAATTCGATAAATAAGCTCTCTTTAATGAGGGCTTTTTTGATTCAACATCATATTTATAAGGAAAGAATAATGATCCCTTTTTATAGGCTTATGCTGATTAGCCAAAAAAACGATACCCCTACTCCTAAATACCTTGACTTTATCAAAAAATGTGCGGATGGTGGGATTACTTCTTTACAGTTAAGAGAAAAATCTCTTTCTCCAGTCGAGCTTATAGAATTAGGAGAATTGTTAATAGACATTTTGACTCCTTACAAGATCCCCTTGGTTATTAATGATTTTACCAACATTGCTCAAAAGCTTGATACCCCTTACCTACACATAGGACAAAAGGACGACTCTATAAAAAAAGCTTTGACTCTCCTTCCTCAGGGACAGATTGGAGTCTCTATAGAAAGTTTAGATAATTTACATACAGCGAATCAACAAGACAATCTTGCCTATGTTACTGCTAGTGCAGTTTTCCCTTCACAAAACAAATCCAATCTAACTACTATTTGGGGATTAGATGGCGTACAAAAATTATCGATTTTAAGCAAACATCCCCTAACGGCAATTGGAGGGATAACTCTACAAAATACCGCCAGTATCATACAACATGGTGCGCAAGGAATAGCACTTATTGGAGCTATTCACAATGCGGAAGATCCTTATAAAACAACTAAAGCATTTAGAGAATTATTAGATTCTCTATTATAGGAGTAAGCATGATTGATATCAGAGAAGTAAAACATCAAATTGAAGAGCTCAACCCACTTATACTAAATATTACGAATCTTGTGACTATGGATTTTATGGCAAATACTCTATTAGCATTGGGTGCTTCCCCTGTCATGAGTAATGACACAAGTGATGCCCTTGATTTATTACAAATATCTAACGCTATTAATATTAACATAGGGACACTCAATGATGAGTTTTTGGAATTAGCACTAACCGTAGCTAAAACAAATAACAAAATAAAACCCCTCATCTTAGATCCTGTTGGTGTTGGTGCTAGTATGATAAGATCTCAAGCAAGTACTACTTTGTTACCCCACTGCACGATACTAAGAGGTAATGCTAGTGAAATTAACGCTATACATAATAACTCCAAGCCTAAAGGTGTTGACGCTTGTATCCCATCAGAAAGTGCCCTTGATAATGGTCTCCTCCTCAGTCAACAAGAAAATATTATTGTCGCTATTTCTGGAGAAACAGACTACATTATAGCTAACAAATTATATAATGCTTGCCCTTTTGGCAATTTTCTCATGCCCAAAATCACTGGTATGGGCTGTGTTTTGTCTAGTGTTATTGCTGTTTTTAACTGTGTTGAGACAGATCCTTTTAAGGCTACTTTATTAGCACATCTTTATTATAGTTTATGTGGCGAATTAGCCTATAAAAAACAGAACTCTTTAGGATATTTTAAAAACCATTTTATCGATATGATTTATCAACCTGATTATGACTATATACAAAATAAAATTAATTCATTAGAATTACCAAGGAATATATAATGATACAAAATCCCGTTTTATCTATTGCTGGCTTTGACAATTCAGGCGGTGCAGGGATACAAGCTGACCTCAAAGTCTTTTCTTCTTTTGGGTGTTATGGTATGACTGTCTTGACAGCAATAGCCGTCCAAAATACCATGGGTGTAAAAAGTTGTCACATGATTCCTTGTTCTGTTATTAAGGAACAACTAGATAGTATTTTTGAAGATATTCCCCCTCAAGCTATTAAAATTGGGATGCTCTTTAACGAAGAAATCATCGATACTATATATGAATTTTTAATAAAGAATGCTCTTGATATTCCTATTATTCTTGATCCTGTTATGCTTGCAAAAAGTGGAGATCCTTTGTTATTACCTGAAGCAAGGCAGAGTTTAATAAAAAAAATAGTACCTTTAGCAACCATGATAACTCCTAATATCCCAGAAGCACTAGAATTAATCGGACTTCCACCAGAAGAAGAATCTCCATTTTCTCAAGAAGAAATAGCTCATAAAATTCTCCAATTGGGTTGTAAATCGGTACTAATAAAAGGTGGACATTACAACACCAAAGATGCTACTGATCTGTTTTTACAAGATGGTAAGATGGAATCTTTTAGTGCCAAAAGAATAGATACAAAAAACACCCATGGTACGGGATGTACTTTATCTGCTGCTATTACTTCTTCTATTGCTCAAGGATATAGTTTGTCTGATAGTGTTAAGTATGCTAAAAAATATCTCACCAATGCTCTTTTATCTGCCTCTAAACAAAGTGTAGGTCATGGTGCAGGACCTACAGATCATTTGTGGTTTTTAGATAGTTCATGTTCGGGAAAACTATATGACCAAAAATAATCATCATCGTATTTTATTACTTTCTACCCTTATAGGAATATTACTTGTAAGTTATGGAGTATTCCTTGATTTTTCTAATTTTACAGATCCCACTTCTAAAGATTTATTAGGATTGGTATTGAGCTTTGTTGCCTCTATTTTGGGTATTATTTTTGTTATTTTAGAAGTACAAGAAAAAACATCTATGTTTATGACAGGTATCATTGGATCACTCTGTTCTGTTCTTTATTTATATTTTTGGTCTCCTTTATTGTGGGACATGTCTATTGCTCTCGTTTATATTATCTTAAATTTATATGGCTTATATTATTGGACTCATCCAGAACAAAAAAGACAAAGAGAAGATCATTCACTTAATACAAAAAGATTAACACTAAAAGAATGGTTTAACTATCTAATAATTTGTATAATAGGGATTATTGTTCTATACTATTTAGGAATACTCTGGGGGAAATATAGTTCTCCCCTACAAGCTGCTACTGACGCTACCACTACTATTTTAGCTATTTTAGCTCAGTGGCTTGTTACCAAAAAATATCTCGAAATGTGGTATCTTTGGATATTAGTAAATATTATTAGTATCCCTCTTTATATGAGTATCAATTCTTACGCCTATGTTATGGTCTATATTTATTACTTAGTTATGTCTTTTTATGGATTGTATACTTGGAAACAAAATATGTCTCTCATTAAAAATAAAGTTTTGTTCAAATAATTCCGAAGATACTATACATATAATTATATACAATATGATAAAAATCGAAATATGTATGAGGTATTTATAACTATGAAAAACAATAATAAAACTTTTCAAGAACAACTACAGAACAAAATTTTACTTGTTTGTAATGTTTTTATACTATGTTGTCTGATTCCCTTAGGGATAATTTCTTTTGCAGATGGGCAGATATCTTTTGTCATTATTACTGTAGTAGTTTTTACTTTCTTAAGTATATCACTTATTTTACAAAAATTAAATTTTTATCCTGTAGCCTCATATATTACAATGATTATGCTATCAATGGCTGCTTTTTTTGCCACATATGGCCGTCCTGTTGTAGTACCTGAGTTACCATATTTGTTTATATCATATCAGATGATTCCCATCGTCTTAGCTGGTCTACTAGCTCAAAATAGATTTGTTGCTATCTTTATAGGATCCCTCTCTCTTACTTTACTTTCTATTTGTGTTTTTGTTATTCAAAAACCTGCTATAGGCTTAGATCATCATACTACTATTGTTGGAGTCTATCTTGGTACAACTATTTTAATTCTTCTCAGTGACCAGATCTACCAATTAACAGGTAATATGATGATTAAATTTAATGAAGAAATAGATTTATCTAAAAACAAAGATGTTCTGTTACAAAGAATTATTGAGATCTATCAAGCCAATCAACAATCAGGCGAACAATTAGACGTTTTTAATATTGATAACGATACTGTTGCTGGGCAATTAAACGAAAATATGCAAAAATTTACCACTGATCTTTATGAATTCAATCAACTAATCAAAGATATACAAATCCGAAATGAGAATCTGGTAAGTTCTAGTACAAATATTTTATCAGTTTTCAACACTCATAAAGAGAATGTTGTAGAATACAAAAATAAAACAGAAAATATTTCAGAGACTTCTCAAGAAATCAATCTTATTATTCAAGATAGAAAAGTTCAGATGAATGAATTAATCGAATTGTCTGAAAAAGGTGGGATTGATATGCAAGAATCAGTCTTTGCCATAGAAAAAGTTGCTGAAAACTCTAAAAATATTCTTGATATGATATCCTTAATTATGGAAGTTGCCGAAAAAACAAACATATTAGCTCTTAATGCTGCTGTTGAAGCTTCTAGAGCTGGTAAATACGGTGGTGGCTTCGCCATTGTTGCAAAAGAGATAAAATTATTATCTACAGAAACCACACAAAATGCTGATACAATCAATCAATCTCTACAAAGTAACATTAAATCCATTACTGAAACTGTAGAAATTATTAGAAATGTTGGAAAATCTTTTTCTCATCTAAATAGCAATATTATAGATTTCTCAACTGCTATTGATCAGATCGTCGTTAAAATATTTAATTTAACACAAGAAAATTCACATATGTCCATAGAAACCAAAAACACTTTATCGTTAATTGATGAAGTTCAAAATATTTTAGAAAAAACCATTAACTCTATACAAACTAATCAATTAAAAGTTTCAGATGCGAATGCTTTAGCTAATTTACTTGAAAAGAATGTCTCTCAAGTAAATCAAACAACTAATACCATTATTAATTCAGGTAGAGATGCTCAAAAAAAATATAGAGAGTATAAATATTCTATCAAAAAAGTTGAAGATACTATTTCAGAAGTTGAACAACAACATCACATATAATAATAACAAAAAGGGGATCTATATGATCCCCTTTTTTATTTTTTGATTTTATTAAAACTGATTTTTTTATAATGTTCATGTACTGCATTATTGTTCCATGCAAACAATGTTATTATAGAGATAAACAAGCCAACAGTATCTAACCACACCCACTTCCAATAAAAATCAATATCCATAAAAAATATCAGCACATTACTAACTAGCCAAAGTATAGCAAAAATCAATCGCCCCATAAAGTGATGCGATTTTCTAGGAGTAAAAAACACTCTTACTATAGGGTATACCATGCCCATAATTGCGACTACTCTCAGCAACCAAAATAAAGGGATCAATACCATAACAATCAAAGTTTCTACCGTTTCATTTGGTATATCTGATCTTCTCATAAAATCTTCTGCTATTTTAATTAACATTTTAACATCCTAATTTTCTTATTGTATAATAAAATTAGTTATTTTTTATCATTTTGTCAATCTATATTTTTTGTATTAAAATCAAAAAAACGCTATTCCTAAGAATAGCGTTTTTATTCGATTACCAAAATAGGTAATCTTAAGTTGAATTTACTTTTCGAAATACACTTTGTTTAAAGGGTAATCTGAGAAAATATCAAATTCAAAACCTTTTACACTTTTATCCATCCCTACTCCCAATACTGTGTAATAAACAGGGATATAAGGCACATCATCATAGGCGATTTCTTGGATTTTTTGATAAATCATTTTTCTCTTTTCTAAATCTAAAGTAGTTCGCCCTTGAGCTAATAGCTTGTCAATTTCTGGATTGGAATAAAAAGATCTGTTTCCCTTAGACCCCCAAGAAGCAGAATTAAGTAAATTATTAAGACCATAATCCGCATCTCCTGTAATAGTACTCCAATTAAGGATAAATACATCGTGTTCTCCTTGAGCAATTCCTTCAAGAAAACGAGCATATTCTACAATTTCCAATGTTGCTTTAATCCCTACTTCAGCAAGATTCGCTTGAATAACTTCCCCTACTTTTTGACTGACCCCTTCTCTCACCCAAATATTCATGGTTGGATCTTTGATCCCCATATCGGCTAAGAGTTGCTTTGATTTCGCTATATCTCTATCTCTCAAAGGTAGTTCTGTATCATAACCATTAACAACTGGAGAAAGTAAGGAGTTTCCAACTTTTCCCATACCAAAGAGAACAGAATTAACAATACCTTGTAAATCCAAGGCATATGCAAAAGCTTGTCTGCCTCTTTTGTCTTTCCATAGAGGGTTATCCCCTTTACCAATATTCATTGCTATATATTCTACACGAGGAATTTCTCTTTGTGCCAAGACTAAATTAGGATTGTCAATAATTCTATCCTTATCACTGCCTTCTATATCATAGGAAATATCTACATCTCCTGATTCTAAAGCTATAGCTCTTGCAACAGGATCATTTACTGTTCTTAAATTAATTTCTTGTATATGAGCAGGGGTATCCCAGTAGTTTTCATTTTTTTCTAGAATAATATTTTGCCCTCTATTCCAAGTTTTTAATTTGTAAGGTCCAGTACCCATAGGTTTTTGAGCTATTTCTACTTCATTTGAAAGAACATATTCTTTATTTACAATTTTGAATGCTGCATACGCTAATAAATGGATCAACGGTGCGTAAGGTTCTTTTAAGATAACTCTAAATTTGTTATCTTTTGTGATTTCCGTTTTTAAAATAGGACCTACAGTATGGGACAAGTTCGGAGTTGCCAAGATACATTCATAACTAAATTGAACATCTTCCAAGGTTAGAGGATCACCATTATGAAAGAAGACATTTGTTCTAATGTCTACTTCTAAAATAGTAGGAGAAATATATTTCCAAGAAGTAGCTAGAGATGGCTCAAAATTACCATTAGTATCTCTTGCAATCAGCGTGTCAAATAACAGTATATGTACTCGTGAAGAGTGAGGATCATTAGCCTTATAAGGAAACAATCCTGTAGCCTCTATTGGGACAGCTACTGTCAGCGTATTTTTATCTTTTTCTATGTTTTCGGCACAAGCGTTTAGTAATAATACCATAATTATCAGTATTTTTTTCATTTTTTCTTTCCTAAAATAAAAGCCCCTATTTTTGTATAGGGGCTTTTATATTTATATTTAATAATTTAATTACCAAAGTATACAGTTTGTAGTCTATGTGAATCAGCTGGATCAAAGAGGAACCCTTTAACCTTTTTTGATGCACCTACATTAGCCAATTTATAAAAAAGAGGTATAAACGGAATATCATCATATAATACTTCTTGTATTGTTTTGTACATAGCATTACGTTTTACTGGATCGATTTCTTTTCTAGCATTATCTAATAAAACATCAACTTCTGGATTTGAATAGAAAGAACGATTTCCTGCTCCACCAAAAGCTTTTGTATGAATGAGGTTATAAATACCATAATCGGCATCACCTGTTACTGTAGTCCAACCAAGTACAAACATATCATGTTCGCCTTTACCTGTACCATCTAAGAAACGTGCCCACTCATAAACTTCTATTTTTAAATCAATACCAATTTCTTTTAAGTTAGCTTGAATTACTTCTAACATTTTTTGACGTTGACCTTCTGAAGTCCATGCTGATACTTCAAGTCCTGGTTTAACTCCAGCTTCTGCTAAGAGAGCTTTTGCTTTTGCCACATCTCTTTTTCTAGGTGTTAGTCCAGCATAATGACCTACTACTGTTTTATAAATAACAGAATCTGCAGGTGTTCCTGATCCAAAAAGAACAGAATTAATAATACCATCTGTATCAATAGCAAGAGTTACAGCTTCTCTAACTCTTCTATCTTTCCAAATAGGATTTTTACCTTTTTCGATATTAAATCCTAAATACTCTATACGAGCAATAGCTTCTTCTATCAATTGTAGATCTGCACTTTCACTAACTCTTTCTCTATCAATAGCATCAATATCATAAGCGATATCAATATCTCCAGTTTCTAAAGCGATTGTTCTTGCTGAAGCTTCTGGGATAACTCTAAATTCAAGATTTGCAATTTTTGGAGCTTCTCCCCAATATTCTGTATGTGCTTCCAAGAGGGTATTTTGACCTCTATTCCACGCTTTTAGTTTGTAAGGACCTGTTCCAATAGGATTTTGATCAATATCTTGTCCAGCAGCTTCTGCTGCTTTTTTATTTAAAATACCCATTGTTGAATGCGCTAAATGTGATAAAATAGGAGCAAAAGGATCTTTTAAATTAAGCATTATTGTGTAAGGATCAATTATTTCCACATTTTTAATAGGACTTGCAATGTGTTCTACTTCTGGAGAAACAATAGCTCTTTCAATACTATATTTCACATCTTCCGCTGTAAGTAATTCACCATTGTGAAAAACAGCATTAGTACGTAAGTTGAACTTTACTTGTACTGGGGAAAGAACTTCCCATGAGCTTGCAATTCCCGGTTGAAATTGCCCTTTTTCATCTTTTTCAAGAAGTCTGTCAAAAATATTGACTGTCATTCTTGCTGTAGCGTTATCATTAGATCCATAAGGAAATAAAGTAACAGCCTCTACTGGAACTCCGATTTTAAGAAGATCTTTATTAAGAACTTCCGTTTGAGCACATGACAATACTGTCAATACACTCATAAATAATAGCACTCTTTTTAACATCATAACCTCCATGAATTGATTGTTTTTTAATCAATTCCTTTAAAATGTATGTTTTTAATACATTATTATAACTCTTTTAAACATTATTGTCAATAAAATTGTCAATAAAAAATGTAAAACAAAAAAAATCCCACTTAAATTAAGTGGGATTTTTTATATTTATATATTATTTATATTCTACCAATCATCGCTCATGTCATCATCAGCTTGTGTTGCAGCCATATTCATACTTGCTGTAAATTGATCAAAGTAAATATAATATGGTTCTGAAGTAGAAATATCTTCAGCATTAAAGCTCATATGGAAGCCTAAGAAATCTAAACCATTACTATTACGTAAAGGATTGAATTGGTCAACAGAATCTGTTACAGGAACATTAACTTTTTTCCAACCTTGGAATCTCATTTCTCCACCAGATAAACGCATTTTATTATAAGACATATCACGAACTTTTACAAAGAACACATTACGTCTATTTCTACCTGCTATCCAGATAGAAAAATTTCTTACAATATTTCTAATACTTAGTGGGTAAGGTCTATCAACACTCATCCAACCGAAATTACGACGGAAGAAAATTGTTTTTAATCCTAACACTGTTTTATTATTATCAGCTGTTATTTCTTGAGGAGACCCTTCTCTATATAAAATCTTTGAAATTCCAAAATCTAAAGGAATGTTTGGAATCCATCCCTGAGGGACTTCAAAATCATCAATTAATATAGTAGTTAATGTTTCATCAGCAACTCTTGGAGCTCCTATTGATGCTGCATCTGGATCTGTTTCAACAATAGGTAGATTCCCAGTATCTTCAGGTGGTGCATCTGGAGCGATAGGTGCCTGTGCTGCCTCTTGTGCTAGTACATTATTTGTTATAAATAAAGCTAATAGTAAAATTATATATTTTTTATTTTTCATGCTAAACTCCTATATTCCTTACCAAAGCTCTGCTTCTAATTTTTTACCATTAAAGATTTCTGTAGAAACTACAGATCCATGTTGTAAAAGATCAAAATATACATAGAATTGATCAACTTTTTCACTTGGAAAACTCCAAAGTTTAAACATTTCAAACTCTAAGGTTTGAGTTGATGGTAGACGATCTCTTCTTTGAACTACACTGTTAGGGATCTCTGTTCTTTTTTGTTTCCAACCTGTGTACAAAAGATCACCCATTGGGATTCTATATTGGTATCCAAGGAAATCTTTTAAGTAGAGTTCAAGCCACCAACCATAATATCCACCCCATACCCATACAGAGATATCAGTTGCTTTTCCAGCAAATGGAATTTTAAAAACTTCACCCTCTGCATCTTTGTCAGGAGCAGTGTCTACAGCACCACTTGTTTTTAAAAGATAATCTTCAGGATTTGCAGATGCTTCTGCTTGTACATCACCTGCTGGAGCTGCTGCAGCAGGATCAGCTGCTGGATCAGCTACTGCTGCTGGAGCATCACCTGTTGTATAAGGACGTAATTCTATCCAGTTATACCCTTGTTGAGTAAATTGAGCTTTAACACCTAAAACAAACTGTTGTGGTCCACCAACAAAATCGGTAATACCATCAGGTTTATTCTGTGCGTAACGAACAGTGCTACGTGCAGGATCTGGATTTTGTCCTAATTGAACTACTCCCTCTGCGCCTGCTACTGCTGCTTCTCCTGCCGCTGGATCGGCAGCTCCTGCTTCACCGGGAACTTGTGCTACAAATTCAGAGAATGCAGGTTTCCAAATCAAAGATTTGGCATTATCATAACCATCGCCAAAATCTGACAATGTGAAGTTTTGAGAAACAAATGATCCCTCTTGTTTAATTTGACCGTGTAGTGGTACTATTAAAACAGTCATTATTACCATAGTATAAGAAATTATACTGTGAAGTTTAGCCCTTTTCATATCAGGAACTCCTTCTTTAACAAAATTATTATTATATTACATATCAACATATGTTGATATGTATTTAAATTCTAACAGAAATTACATTTTTTAGCAATGTTTTTTTGTGCTTTTTTAATATATCGGTATTTTATTTATTTATATTACCTTTTTTAATAAAAAATTATATATATTTTTTATGATTTATACTCGTACATTCCAACGTCTGTGATTTCCACCCCAAAAACGTCCTCTAATATAAGTCACTTGTCCTTGAGCGTTTCTATAATGATACTCTACATATATATTATATTTTCTTGATTTTAAAGGTCTTCCATCAGCAAGTTTAGCTGTCCAATATCTTGTAAACTGAGCTTGTTTATTAATAAACTCTATCCCTTTAACAAAACCTATCAATGTATTGTCATTTCTAACTAGTTCGCTAGTAGTAGGTATAGCATAAAGATACACGTCCACCATTGTAGAGCGAGTTTCGGGAAATACTACCACAGTGATTTTTTGACTTTTATTTTTACCAACTATGATTCCTGGTTTATCAATTCCTACTTTTATGTAGGATTCTTGTTGAATAACTTTTAATTTTTCTTTCTTTTGTACACGAGCAGGCATTGTTTTTGGCGGTGTATCCATTCTAATAATATCCGCTCTTTGAGTGTTAGGAACATAAGGGACTTCTGCAACATCTATTACTTCTGTTACAAATACTGGCGAATCACTATTTGTTGTTTTATCTGCCATATAATCTTCAGTAGCCAAAACAATATTATTTGATAATTCTGCTTGAAAATCTCCTTCTGCCATCAATTCAACAGCATTAGTAATATTGATATCTCCTAAATTCAAATCTTCTTTAAGAGATTCTGTAATACGATTAATGGTATCATCATTTTTATTATTACAAGCAACAAGTCCAGTTCCAAGTATAGAAAAAAATAAAATTCTTAAAAAAATACGCATAAATCCTCTTTTTTTTTAATCTATAAATTTTAATTAAATTACATAAAAATCTTTTTACTCATATATCATAATACGAATAATCATATTGGTCAAGTCTATTTTCACATTTATTCAATAATTATCGTAATTTAAGTTGCAAAAATAAAGCAATCTATATAATTTATTTTCTGCTTTGTATTTTTCTGAAAAATATGCTACAATAAAAATGTTATTTATAATATAAGGATTTTTCATGAATATTTTATTAGCCACACAAAATAAACACAAAATAGAAGAGATAACAGCTATATTATCCTCTCTCTCTTCTATAGATATTACTATTCCTAGTGAATCTTTAGATATTCCTGAAGGAGATAGATCTTATATAGAGAATGCTCTTCTAAAAGCCACTACATGGTCAAAATTATATCCAGATCATTATATTCTGGCAGATGATTCTGGATTAGAAGTGTTTGCCCTTGATAATGCTCCTGGAGTTGTTTCTGCTGAATACGCTGGTAAAGATGCCACCCATCAAGAACATATAGATAAATTATTACTAGCCTTAACTGGTATTACAAACAGATCTGCTTTATTTGTTTCTTATATTTTGTTACTATCTCCTCAACAAGAGATATTTTTCTCTCGTGGAGAATGCTATGGGACTATCACCACAGAACAATCTGGAAACAAAGGTTTCGGTTATGATCCTATTTTTGCCCCTTTACAGTTTGATAATAATCAAACACTTGCAGATCTAACGGCAGAACAAAAAAACAGTATCTCCCATCGTTACAAAGCCTTAATAGGATTAAAAGATTACTTACAATATATAAAGGTAAACAAATGAATAATATAAAAAAACTCATTCAACAACAATTCACTAATGAACATGTGTCTTCTATAAATACAACTCAAAATAATATTCAAAATACAGATCAGTCAGTTTCTTCTACTAATACAGACAATATAGAAACTCCTTCACCAGAAAAAAATACAGACAATACAGAAGACGAGGTAGAAGACCCCATGGATAATATAAAAAAACCATCAACTAAAGATACTAAAGCTAAAGCAAAAACTCAAGAGCCTGCTCCTGTTTTTATTCCACCTGTACCCACAGATCCTCAATTGTTAGAGTTACATAATACTTGTCTTACTTGTAAATCCTGTGAATTGTGTGATTCTGCTTTGAATTTGGTTTTTGGTGATGGTAACCCCAAAGCTCAACTCATGGTCATTGGAGAAGCTCCTGGAGCTGATGAAGACGAACAAGGCAGACCTTTTGTTGGGAGAGCTGGGCAATTATTAATCAAACTCTTAAACAAATACGGTGTCCAACGTGAGGATATTTTTATTGCGAATATTCTCAAACATAGACCTCCCAACAATAGAAATCCCCTTTCTTCAGAGATTAGTGCTTGTACTCCTTTTTTGAGAAAACAAATAGAAATCATACAACCAAAATTACTTATTACCTTAGGGAATTTTTCTTCTCAATATATCTTAGAAACAAAAACTGGGATCACAAAAATTCGTGGTGTTGTTCAAGAATCATCTTATGGTATGGTTATGCCTACCCTTCACCCATCAGCAATCATCAGAGGTGCTTATCCTGTTGATTTATTAGAAAAAGACGTAGTCACCGCACTACAATATATAGGATATGACGTTACATTAGAGGATTAAAAATGCACGAACCTTGGCTATTAGCAGAAGTTGTTTTGAATGTTCCTCTCCATAGCACTTTTTATTACATCATTCCTAAAGAATTACAAGATCAAGATATCGCTCTCAAACGTGTTGCTGTTCATTTTGGACGTAGAGAAGATATTGGCTTTGTCATGCGTATTCTCAAAGAAGAAGATGTTACCACAGATCTCAGAGATTTAAAATCTGTTAAAGAAATAGAAAGTGTTCTTGACGCTCAACCTATCTTTACATCTGATTTGATAAGTCTCGGAGAAACAGTAGCAGAATATTATCATGCTCCTATAGGAGAAGTGATTTTTACCATGCTCCCTCCCCTAAAAGAACCAAAACATTTTACTAATCCTTATATCTCCGATCAAAAAGATTTTACTCCCAATGAAGAACAACAACAAGCTTTTGATATCATGAAAGACTCTGTAGGCACTGCCTCGACTTTTTTATTACAAGGAGTTACTGGTAGTGGAAAAACAGAAGTCTACAAACTGCTCGCTAGAGAATGTCTCTTAAAAAATAAAAGTAGTATCATTCTTGTCCCTGAGATTGCACTTACCGACCAAACTTTACGCCGTTTTTCTGAAGAATTCGGAAGTAATATTGCTTTGTTTCATAGCAAACTCAGTCCAGCAGAGCGTTCTAGTGAGTGGCTTCGTGTCCTCAAAGGCGATGCCAAAATTGTCATAGGGCCGCGTAGTGCTATCTTTGCCCCTGTTAAAGATCTAGGATTAATTATCTTAGATGAGGAGCATGACCCTTCTTATAAAGCTATGGATTCCCCACGTTATCATGCACGAGGGGTAGCATTCATGAGATCTAAAAAAGAAAAGGCTCTCTTACTCTTTGGCTCAGCAACTCCTAGTATAGAAAGTCGTTACGCCTCCGATCAAGGACTCATCACAAAGATTCAGCTCATCAATAGATTTAATAATATCCCTCTTCCTGAAGTGCAGATTGTTGATCTAAAAGAAGAAAAAACAGGCAATACTTTTTTATCAGAAACATTGTTCAAAAAACTCGTAGATACCTTAGCTCAACAAAAGCAAAGCCTCATTTTCCTTAATAGAAGAGGTTATTCTCCTAGTCTCTTATGTCAAGATTGTGGATTCTTTTTTAAGTGTCCTAATTGTGATATAGGAATGACTTGGCACAAAAGAGATGGTAAGGTCAAGTGTCGTTATTGTGAATTTGAAGATAGTGCTCCTAATAATTGTCCAGAATGTGGTGGTTTTAATATCAAAGACGTCGGTCACGGCACAGAAAAATTAGAAGATTCCTTGCAAACTTTACTCCCCGCAGCTCGTATATTAAGGCTAGATCTCGACACAGCTAAGAAAAAAAATGGATCAGACAAAGTCCTCAAAGCAATGCGCGATCACGAAGCTGATATTTTGGTAGGCACACAAATGATAGCCAAAGGTCATGATATCGCCAACATTACGCTTGTCGGGGCTTTGTTCCCTGAGATCATGTTGTCTTTACCTGATTTTAGAGCATCAGAACGCACCTTTTCTCTCTTATCTCAAGCAATAGGAAGAGCTGGTCGTCGTGATACACAAGGTTATGCTATCATCCAAACCTACCTCGCCGATCACTTTGCCGTGCAGTTAGCAATCACTCAAGATTATGAACAGTTTTATAAACAAGAAATACAAATACGAAAAGAATTTAACTACCCTCCCTTTGTGAGAATGGGACGCATTGTTTTTAGATCTACAGATGAGAATACTCTCACTCAACTAAATTACCACCTCAAAAAATATCTAAAAAAAGAAAAATCTAATTTTCAAGCCCATCAGCTCGAAGTATTAGGTCCTTCTCCTTGTCCTATAGAGCGTATCAATAATTATTATCGTTATCATATTTTGATGAAAGCCAAAAATCACGCCTCCATGCTCAGAGTTATAAAATTCATTTACAAATTATATAAAGGATTCCCTTCTAAAGATAAAATCAAAATCGAGATAGATGTCGACCCTACTCAAATCCTCTAGGTATACCGAGTACAGGCGTACGGCGTACATACGCACAATATTTAGAAAAAATAAATTATAAGCCTCTATAAAAATAAAAACCACCCTCATAAAATAAGGGTGGTTCTTTATATATTACAAAAGAAAAAATTCTTCTATAACCATATAGTTTGGGGTTTGTATAATAATATAGGGCAAGAAACTAACCTCGATAGCATTTAAAATAAAAACTGCCCATAGAGTTTGTATTGTTCAATTCTCTATAAGACAGATTTAAATTTTGCAATCTAATACTGTACCAACGAAAATATACAAGACCCTATGGGCAGTTAGTATAAATATACTGTTGGCACAGCATTAAAACAAGTATAAGATAGAAAATAATATTATATCTTATCCTATAGAAAATTGAACTGTAACTATTATAAGTCACTTACAATATTTTGTCAAGAAGTATATTGTTATTCTTTATAAAATAAGATATAATAATAAAAAAAGCCTTGAAAGAGCTTTTTAAGGAGTCCTGCTTAAAATCTACGATTTTTACGCTGGATAAGAAACCAATGTCGTTTCACTTCTTGTTTTCTAAAGGAGAATAAAATGAATAAAAATCTAAAAATAGTACTAATACTACTAAGCACCATAGCCCTAA